>JAGVGM010000364.1 GCA_020057065.1 Thermodesulfovibrionia bacterium | reverse complement strand
TATCCTCCTTGTTAAGTAAAAATTTTATTGTGGTTATCCACAGCCCACTCTTTTATCCATTTGTTTTCAAGCAGGCCCTGCAAAACAAAGGGGTCGTTCATGATAATACTTGTTGCCTTATCTATACTCTCTGTTTCAAAAGTAATAAGCCCCCCTGTTTTATCAGCAAACGGCCCGCCCTCATATCCTTGCAAACTACAACTTTTCCAATACTCAATATGTAAAGAAACAGTGGCTCGTATTTTTTCTGGCTCCTTTTTCATAAAATAAAAAAAGGCGAACCGCTTTCCCATAATTCCCCCTTATGCAATAAAAAAATATTTTTACCCTGCCTGATAATATTCAGTTATAATCTGTGGGACTTTGAGATAATGATTGTCGGTTGTTAAAACCATTAATCCATGTTGCATAGCAGAGGCTGCTATCCATAAGTCATTAGTAGGTATAGGTGTGCCTTTTGTACGGAGATAATTCATGATTATAGCGTATCTCTCAGATGTTTCTTCATCAATATCCACTATCTGCACCCTCAAAGAGGAAAGGAACTCCTGAAGTA
This sequence comes from Thermodesulfovibrionia bacterium, assembly GCA_020057065.1. GTDB lineage: Bacteria > Nitrospirota > Thermodesulfovibrionia > UBA6902 > UBA6902 > SURF-23. The sequence goes on along the minus strand of JAGVGM010000364.1, from coordinate 43,104 downwards.
TTGCCCTATTTTTCTTTTCGCTCTTTCCCATTATATAGCCAGCCAATAACTCACCGACTATAATTGGGTTGAAAAATATCTCAGCAGCCTGCTGTATCGCCAGTCTAATCGCAGGGCTTCCCCTTAAATAAGCAGAATAGCCTGATGTATCCAGTATTATCCTGTTTTTTTCCATAATTCCTCATCTATCTCCCTCTGAAGCTTAAGGCTTTTGTCAAAGGCAGCAGCCTCTTCCTTTGTCCATATACCAAAAAGATGGTCTAAATCATGATATAAGACCTTTTTCTTCTTTCCCTTTGCCCTTAAACCTGTTGCCTTTTCAAGCAGCGAGATAAATGCCTTGTTGAGACTCAGCCCTTTTGCCTTGGCCTCTTTCTTTATTATCTTTTCAATCTCATCAGGGATGCCCCTTATTGTAATCTGCTTCAATCTAATCACCTCCATAATGACTCATAAATGAGTCATTATGATTCTATTATTGCATCATTAAACTGTAAAGTCAAGGACTATAATTCATTCGTGGACAATCCTCTCGTGAAAAGAGTTTTAATTCAGAATGCCTTGCTATTACCTTAAAATGGTCATGTTTACCTGGGCCTCATTTAAGTAAATGTTAATATCTGCCGATAATACTATAAAAGATTAATAGTAAGTTTTTCTATTCTAATTAGGAGGGGGATCATGAGCTTTTTAAATAACGTAAAAACGAGAGATAAAATCATTTTGTATTTTGCAGTCCCAACAATCCTGATAACACTTTTGGGTATCTGGACCTTTTCAGTTAGTTCAAATGTTTCTAACAATATTGAGGAAGTGAGGAACAAGAATGTTGAATTTGCGCTGCTCGCGGAACGTATGAACAGAAATATTGTTGAGATACAGCAGTGGCTTACTGATATATCAGCTACCCGCGGGCAGGACGGACTCAATGACGGGTTTGATGAAGCTGAAAAAAGTTATAATTTTGTTATTAACGGTTTATCGAAATTTAAAGAGATGTATGAGAAAGAAAACAATACCGCAGGAGTTCAAAAAATCCAGGAGCTGAAAGGCAGGGTAGACGCTTATAATGAGACAGGCAAAAAGATGGCTAAGGCTTACATTGAAGCCGGAACCGGTGCGGGAAACAAGATAATGGGTGATTTTGACAGGGCCTCTGATGCGCTTAGTGAGGTGCTGGAGCCGTTTGTTAAGGAACAAATTGATAATATGGAGAAAAAACTGGGAACGGTTTCATCTTCAGTAAACGATGTAAGGAACGCAATAGTAGCATTAAACATTTTTCTAATATTTACCGGCATCCTGAGCAGCCTGTTACTGGCACGCGCTATAACCAAGCCGCTTTATGCCGGGATATCAGCAACAAAAAAATTAGCCGACGGCGAGCTTGATATTGAAATTGACACAAACAGAAGCGATGAATTCGGTCAGCTGCAGATATCATTTAAAACCCTGGTAGAGAATCTTGGCAAAATTGCCGGACAGATAAAAGACCTCTCAAATACAGTTGCAAGTAATGCGGAAGAAGTATCGGCAACAACTGGACAAATAAGCTCCGGCATTAATGAACAGGCGAATGAGATAGAACAATCCACCGCTGCGATAACCGAAGTGTCCCAGACCATTGTAGAAGTTGCAAGGAACTCTGCGAGCGCCTCTGATGCGGCAAAGGAGTCTGTCAGTATTGCCGGTGAGGGCAAGTCTGTTGTTGAGCAAACAGTTAAAAACATGTTAAATATAGCCGACAATGTTGCAAGGTCTTCGCAAACAATAGGTGAATTGGGCGAGAGCAGTAAGCAGATTGGAGCTATTATTAATGTAATTAATGATATTGCCGGACAGACTAATCTGCTTGCCCTGAACGCTGCTATCGAGGCGGCAAGGGCAGGTGAACAGGGAAGGGGGTTTGCGGTAGTGGCTGATGAGGTGAGAAAGCTTGCAGAAAAAACCGGCAAGGCAACCGAAGAGATAACAGAGATGATTAAGAAGATACAGAGGGAAACAGAGACGTCAGTGCAGAGCATGAAGAAAAATCAATCAGAGGTTGAAGAGGGAGTGAAACAGGCAAGTCATGCTAAAGACTCGCTTGAAAAGATTGTATGTGCATCCGATAAATGTCTTGAGATGGTAAGGTCAATAGCTTCTGCGACTGAAGAGCAGTCTTCGGCGGTCGAGCAGGTGTCGGCCAGCATGGAAAACGTTGCCGGTTCATTCGGGACTTCACGAGATGCAGTTTCACAGATTAATACATCCTCAAATGAACTTGCACGCATTGCAGGTGAAATGAAGGAACTTGTATCGTGGTTTAAAACAGGTTCTTATAGCGGCAAACAAAGCGCATCTCGTACTGCCGGAAATAATAACCGCCAGGGTTTCGCCTCTGCGAATGCGCCGGCAGGTAATAACGGCTAAGAAAGCCGTCGTAATTTAAAACTTTTTCACAACCCCTGTGAGAATTGAATAGTCAGTTTCGGGCTTATTAAGACCACCTTTTACACCAAAGTCAATATCAAAGCTTTCTGATATAGAATAGATTAAACCACCTAAGGCAAAGGCAGGATCAGTACTCGATGACTTATCAGGGTTTCGCTCTATTCCGAAGTTCGCGACGATTTTCAGATCTTTGATAACCTCTACCTCTGAAGCAAGAGAGGCGTGCCATATATCTTTTCTATCGTCAACCTTATTTTCGTTCCTGTTATATCCAAGGTTCAGATGGAAGGCCCATGGACTTGCCTCTTTTGTGGTAATAAGGAGCAGGCCGAATGTTGTTTTACCGGCGCCTAACCCCTTTTCTTCATCCCCTGTTGGAAGAGTTATGCCGGGTTTCAAAGCAAAACTAATGCCTTCTTTTTCATAAAATCGCCATTTCAGTTCTATTGATATATCTGAAATCCCATCCTCTGTAGTTGGGGTTTCATTTTCTATTGTACGGATATACTGGTACATAATTCCAAGGACAAGGTCTGCGTTATCGGTTATTCCATATGAAAATACCGGTATTGTTGGGAACTCAATGCTCTTTGATGTAATCCCGTCTTCTTCATCGTGTCCATATTCTGCAATAAACTCAAACTGCCTCGTTCCCTTTCCCTGTGTTCCCGTGTCATCTGTGACAAGTGGATGGGCGGCAAAAGCTGTTTCCGAAATAATTAATATTGCGAGTGTGCTTATAAAATATTTTCTAAAACCAAAAGGTCTAAATAACTTCATGTCGACAAAACGGTTTCCCATTATTTCTGCTCAATATGTTTAATGTTATATAATCATATCGGCATTTTAACAAACAAACTTTACCCTTGTTTAACGGGGACTTAAGACTTTAAGGAAACTGCCGATATAATAAGTAATAAGTAAAATGAAAAATGTCTTTGAACCATGGCTTGCTCCAAATAAAAATTTATGAATAAACCGGGTTAGCTATTGAACGGATTTGCATGAAACGTGTTTTCACGTATAGAGAAAGTTTTTGATAGAGTCAAGGGATTCTTGAGTATTCTTAAGTATTTCTTGAGTAAAAAAGGTAGTTGACTGAACTCTATTCATCAAATTATAGTGTTGCTGTAAGTTGAGCTATTTCTTCTTACACATCGCCCTTAAAAACCCGAGAAGTTTCGACTTTGCATCTTTGTCCGGAAGAAACCTGAAACAGTGTAACAGTTCCTGTTCCTGAGGCGATAGCGCCTTTTCCACATGAATGTTGTAGTTTTTATCTTCCCGCTCCTCGGCTACAACAAATTCCTTTGCGCTTTCGAAGAAAAAGTTTATCGGGACCTTCAGTTTATTGGCAATCATCGAGAGTCTTTCAGCGCTTACCTTGTTTGCCCCTTTCTCATATTTTTGTATCTGCTGGTAGGTTACTCCTATCGTCTCTCCAAGTTTCTCCTGTGAAATGTTGAGCTGCTCTCTCCTCTGCTTAATTCTATTTCCGATCATTTTGTTATCTGCAACCATATGTTTTTCCTTCCTCCTCAAAATACAACTCTGGGATGTAAGTGTCTACCAACCGCAGGTTGTTTTAGCTTGATATTAACAACCTGCAGTTGTATTATGGTTGTAGCGGCAGTGTAGGGATAACAACATAACTGATAACAGTAAACTTTGTTTATCACAACGGAGAATACGCCAAGAGGGTGTGGTAATTTATGAAGATACTTCTCAGCATCTTATCAGTGACTGCATTGCAGAATGATTCCATGTTGAGAGGCATACGACAATAATTTTTGTATTATTTAAATTATGAGGGGGGATACATTATGTCCACAAAAGAAAGGGTTCTTATAGTCGACGATCAGAGAGAACTGCGTGAGTTTCTCTTGTTTATTCTAAAAGATAAATATGCCGTTTCCACTGCCTGCGCGGCAGAAGAAGCCTTCATATATATGGCTGAGCATTCCGTTGATTTGATAGTGCTTGACTTCATGATGCCCGGGATGGATGGAATAACCGCCCTCGCAGAAATAAAGAAGAACTATTCCGATACGGAAGTTATAATGATGACCGGTTTTGCTCCCGCTGACACAATGCGAAAGGCTTTTAGCCTGGGCGCTTTTGCTTTCCTCACGAAACCACTCGATATTGATAAGCTTATTGATACTATAGACGAGGCGTTGCGGAAAAGGACATCAAGAAAATCCGGTCAGATATCCGATAATAATTTTTTTAACAGGTAGTTACAATTATTGGTATTCTTTCTCACTCAGAAGGGGACAAGCGATCATGAACAATTCTTTAAAGCTGCATGTGGTGAAGATCACAAAAATTCCTACGCTTCCGGCCATTGCACAGGAAATTTTAGCTGTCATTGATGACGACCTGCTCTCGGTCAATAAACTCATAAAAATAATTGAGAACGATCCTGCCATTTCTTCAAGGGTATTAAGCGCTGGCAACTCAGTGTTTTTTGGATTGGGAACGCCTGTCAAAACTCTCAATGATGCAATTTTCAGGATAGGTTTTGATATGGTTAAGAATATAGCGTTTGGAATATCGATAATGACTATTCTTGATGGTGAGAGACATCAAAGCGTACTTGATTATCAGAGGGTTTTCAATCACTCTGTAGCCGTTGGATTGACCGCGAAACTACTGTCTCGGCGATTCAGGTTGACAATTCAAGATGAAATTTTGATTTGTGGATTGTTGCATGACTTGGGTTTATTGATACTGAGCAGGTATTTTCCTGGAAAGTATCTGGAAATACTAAACGCATGTGAAAGAGATAATACTCTTCCCGATGCAGAGAGAAAGGTTTTCGATTTTACGCATGCCGACATAGGCAACTGGCTGGCTGAAAAATGGAATCTGCCCGACACTGTTTTAGATACGGTCTTATATCATCATACACCCTCTCTTGCACAAAACAATTTAAAACATGTTGCCGTCGTGCATATTGCCGATTATATAACCTCTCAAAATATTATTAAGTCAGTAGAACGGGATTACAGTCACTACCTGGATCATTCCTGTCTTGACATGCTCGGCATATCGGAAGATGACTTGAATGATACAGTAATGGAAGTCAAAAGCGGTTCTCTTTTTGCCGGACTGTTTATATAAACGGAGTTTGCCATTTTTAAGCTCATCGGGTCAAATTCCCCGCGGCTTGCCGCGTCAAAAATTGACTTTGTGAAAGTTTTCTACCCCGTCCGCTTGGACAGCCCGGAAGCACGGAAGAGGGTCAGGTCTTGCATCTACCAATCGGGGTTCGCTGATGGATAGTTAACACCACTAATATATTGGCGAAATCAATTTTCTTTATATGCCTCCTTGTTAGCAAAATAAACATTCCATCGATCAAATGAAAATATCTCTTTCAACCTGAAATCATCGGATGTAAAATCTTCACAGATTATTCACTTGCAGGTATTAGCAATAACAGCATCTCTATTTTCGGGAGAAAGTGTTGAGAATCGGAGACTAATAATATTTCAAAAAATACTTTGACAGTATTTGTACAAATAAATAATGACTAAGGCATCTGATCATTATGTTTGTCGGAATTTTCTGCGTTAGAACAGGGCGTTTTAAATTCAAAACCGTTCTTCCACCGCCAAAACAGGAAATAACCCAATACATATGGTCTAAGCCGGTACTGCGAACTATTGTAAATTTCATCAAGGATAATATGCTGACCGTATCCGATAAGCAGTCCTGTGATCCACAGATTCCAGTCTGTCAGCCATGCCGCCGCTGCAATAATGATCAGCCATTCCCATGCATGAAAGATAAAAAACAATCTCTTCCGATTCCCGAAGTTTTTTTCATCAAAATAATTAAAGAACTGCTTCAGGTCAAACCTTAAACCGTACTCGATCCAGTAATCAACAATATGATCCAGATCAACTAAAATTCCTGAAACAAATGAAGCAACAGCCAATCCCCATGATCTGAAGATAGAGTACAGAACCCCTGATATTATTGTTGAGGCAAGTGCATGATGTTTTATTTTCATGTTATTTGATCAGAAGACACCTCGCAGTTTTGCTGCGGGGTATCTCATTTGTCTTTCCCGGACCGCTCCGCCGGAACCAGCTTGATCTCATAAATATTGGGCCATAATTTGCCTGTAACAAACAGTCTGTTGTTATTTGCGTCATATGCGATACCATTGAGGGCTTTCATTTCATTGTCACTATCTTTGAAAGGTGAGAGTCCTTTTAGGTCTATCCATCCGGTGACTCTGCCGCTCTGCGGGTCAATTCTTGCGATCCTGTTCGTAAGCCATACGTTTGCAAATATTTCGCCACGGACATATTCAAGTTCATTAAGTTTTGTTACAGGTATGTTCTGATCGCGCACTTCAATGCGTCGTGTCACTTTCAGTGTTTCAGGGTTCAGGAAATACAAATTTGCCGTACCGTCACTCATTATAAGTTGTTTGCCGTCATATGTGATCCCCCATCCTTCAGTTGGATAAAAGAAGGTACCAAGCAGTTTGAAGCTGTTTTTGTCGTAAACAAAGCCAACATGGGACTTCCACGTCAGTTGTATTATCTTATCATTATAAAGAACAATTCCTTCACCAAAAAACTCTTGCGGCAGTTTATGTATCTTCAATATGTCTCCAGTTTTCAGATTTATCTTTCGCAAAGCAGACTGACCGTTAAGGCCGGTCCCTTCATACAAAAAGCCTTCTTCGAAAAACAACCCCTGTGTGAAGGCATTCTGGTCATGAGGATATATATTGAGGATCTTGAATTTATAAACAGGAACAGATGCAACTGCTTTTTCTGATTCAGCAGAGGCTGTTAAAGAGAGAGGATTGAATCCTGTCAATATCACAAAGAAAAATAATATTGTCAGATCTAATAAACAGTTCCACAGACAGCTCTTCATAGTATTTGATAATAACTTGCTCTTGGCTTAAAATTAAAGCTGTATTTTTTAGAAATATTGAAAATGAAACCGCAGGAGACTAAAACGTCTGATTCTGAAATTATCAGGGACTGGAACCGGAAGGCCTGGCTGTGGGTATTTCTATGCAGCTTTGCCATTTTCTTCACAATACCTGTAGCAAGAAGCATTCAGAAAATTATTGCTAATACAATCGGGCGGGATTTTTTTACTTATTTTGCTGTTTTTATCGTTGCATGTGGACTCGCTGTACTGCTCTATTTTTTTATTGTTAAGTTTAAAGTCAGGAAAATATCTCAATATGCCTGGCTGGTTATTTGTGCCGGATTATACATATTTTTAACGATCAAGCTGGACAAATATCCTGAAGAATCGTTCCATTTGATCGAATTCGGCCTGCTTTCGTACTTTATATTCAACGCCCTGCAATATAAGATCCGGGACCGGGCAATTTATATAATAACCATATTAATAGTCCTGTTAATTGGAACAACAGACGAATTTATACAATGGATGATCCCCAAACGGTACTGGGATTTTCGAGATGTCGGGACAAATGTCGTTGGAGGACTGATATTTCAGCTTGCGATCTGGAAAGGGATCAGGCCCGGTTTCATAGATCAGCCGATAGCGAAGATCTCTGTAAAGATGCTAATGGTTGTACTGACCGTTGATCTGATCTTTCTGGGACTTTGCCTTTCCAATACTCCAAGTGCAGTGAAAAGTTATACCGCTGTCTTTCAAAGTCTTTCATGGCTGAGGGCAGAAGAGCCGATGTCAAAATTTGCTTTCCTGAAAACGGCATGGTCCTTGATATTGATCTCATTGATCTCAATATGGATGCTGGGAATGCGATGGTTGAAGAGGCTTAAATAAAGTGCTTTTTTCGGAAAAGACGTCATTCCCGCAAGCCCCGAACAAGTCGGGACAGGCTCCGCGCGTCGGGAATCTTCTTTGCAAAAAGATTCCGGACAAGCCGGAATGACACATGGATTGAATTTATAAACTGACTCTTATTAGTTATTCACCTTCAACCGGAAAATTGTACCCCATCCATTCGTCTATCCCGCCTTCATAGACCTTTACATTTCGGATATTCAGCAGTTTTAGTCCGAGGGCGACTTTTTTTGAGGCTACGCAATCTTTATGCTTGCAGTATATGATAATTTCTCCAAAAGGGATTAATTCCTTCCTTCTGTCGATAACTTCAAGATACGGTATAGTTTTGGCCCCTTTGATCCTGAATCTGTTTCCATCATACTTGCCGATTGTATCCACAAGTACAAAGTCAGCTTTATCACTCATGCGCTGCAGGAGTTCTTCTTTACTGATACATTCCAATGAATGGTTGAACTCTTTTTGGTATGACATATTTTCTCCTTTAAAATTCTATCCCTTTTCTCGCCTGTACTCCGTTAGAAGAGGGATGTTTGATCATGCGCATCTCGGTCACATAGTCCGCAATTTTAATTAATTCCTTTGGCGCCCCTCTGCCGGTGAAGACAAGTTCAACTCCTTCATGCTGCTCCCTCAAAACATTATCGATATCTTCGGAGGTTGCATAGTGGTCACGAAAAAGGTTGTTGAACTCATCCAGTACTATAAGGTCGTAGTCGCCGCTTTTTATGTGATTTATTGAGACGGCTATCGCTTCTTTAATATTACGTTTTAGATCAGAACGTTTTACTTTAGGGTCAAAAAGAGGTGTTGTTTGCCCTTTAAATTTTATCACTTTTATACCGCTTTCTATTGCGATTGCCCTTTCTCCCAGATCCTTTGTCCTGCTTTTAAGAAACTGCAGTATCAGGACTTTTTTGCCGTGTCCAGCAGCTCTTATGGCAAGACCAAAGGCAGCAGTTGTTTTCCCCTTGCCGTCACCGGTATAAACATGTATTAATCCTTTAGGCATAAAATTAAAAGAAAGAAATGTCAGATAGCATCATAGATCGTGTATTGTATATTGCAGGGATGGCTGAATTCAAGGAGAGGCCGATTAATATTGAACTTGGCAACGATTACAATCGATAACAAAATCTGATATGATTCTATATTATTAGAGGAGCAATACGATCACGAATATCAGGAGGTGACTTATGAAAAGATCTTTAGGCGCAAAAACCATAGTTTATCCAACACCTGTCTTTGTCGTCGGTTCTTTCGATAAGGGCGACAGACCTAATGTGATGACTGCTTCGTGGGGGGGCCTTTGCTGCTCAAGCCCGCCCTGTATCGCGGTGGCTCTCAGAAAGGTTACATATTCTCACGGTAATATTACTGACCGGAAGGCCTTTACGATAAACATTCCTTCAGAGGCCTACCTGAAAGAGGCTGATTATTTCGGACTGGTTTCAGGGAAGGATACTGACAAGTTCGCTGCTGCCAAACTTACTCCAATAAGAAGTGAACTTGTGGATGCCCCTTATATCAAGGAATTCCCCTTTGTTCTGGAGTGCAAACTGATACATACTATTGAAATCGGGCTCCATACACAGTTTATCGGCGAGATCATGGATATAAAGGCCGAAGAATCAATGCTTGACGAAAAAGGCGGTCTCGATATAGGCAAGGTAAAACCATTTTTATTCGCACCCGAAAGCCGCAATTATTATGGAATTGGTAAGTATCTTGGCAAGGCATTCTCTGCCGGGAAAGAAATTCAGGAATAAACTCCTGTTCAGGCACTGGTCATTTCATTATCCTTCTGCAATCTCATTCTAAATGGGTAGATTACTATACGGTCATAAGTAATGATCCCTGATTTTGATTAGTTTTACGCAATAATATAAAATATTTGTCATAATTTCCCAGGAGGTGTATTTAAATGGAGAGTGTTATTAAAAAAGTTGAAGCGCTTGCCCTGCTTCATGACAAGATAGATCCCAGGATCGTAAAAGAAAAGAACATAAAGCTGGGACTGAGAAATGAAGACGGTTCGGGAGTATTTGTTGGCATCACAAGCAAAGGTCAGGTTATAGGATATGAAAAGATAATAACCGGAGACGGCGAGCAAAAATTGAAACCCATACCCGGAAAACTTTTTTATTGCGGTTATGATGTTGAGGACCTGGTAAAAGGCAAAGAGAAAGAAAACAGATTCGGTTTTGAAGAAACAATATATCTTCTCTTAACCGGAGAACTGCCTAAAAAAGGAGACCTGAAAAGCTTCTCGAATGAGCTTGGAAAAAGACGCGCGCTTCCGGATGAGATGAAAGAAATAATACTCAACAGGCCCAGGCACGACGACCAGATGTGTTCGCTCCATACGATTGTATCAGCGATGCATCTTTTTGATAAGGATCCTAACTCCACAGATCTAAGGGATGTAACGAGGCAGTGCATTGACCTGATAGCGAAGTTCCCGACGATCATAGCTTATAACTATCAGAAAAATTTAATGAAGAAAAAAGGATTAAAAAAACTTATTGAACCTTTCAATGATCTCAGTATAGCCGAGAACTTCCTGTACCTGCTGTCGGGTAACGTGCCGGACAGATTCACGGCAGAGCTGTTCGACACCATGCTTATATTCCATGCCGAACACGGCGGAGGAAATAATTCGACGTTCACAACAAGATGCGTCTCTTCCTCCGGAGCGAACACGTACATGGCAATATGCGCGGGAATAGGCTCCCTTTCAGGCCACCTCCACGGAGGAGCCAACGAGGCAGTTGTTAGAATGATAAGTGATATAAAACGAAACATCAAAGATTGGGAGGATGATGAAGAAATTGAGTCCTATCTTGAAATGCTTCTTGACAAAAAGTCAGGCGACAGGTCCGGAAAGATCTATGGTCTGGGACATGCCGTCTATACCTTATCAGACCCGCGTGCGGTATTTCTCGAGAAGAGAGGGGAAGAACTTGCAAAAATGTATGGAAGAGAAAAAGAGTTCTCACTTTACAGAAAAATTGCAAAAATAGCCCCCCGGCTTGTTAAGAATAAAAAAGCCAAGATCGTATGCACTAATGTCGACTTCTATTCCGGGTTTGTCTACCAGTGCATGGGAATACCAAAGGAACTCTTCACCCCGATATTTGCGATGGCGAGGGTCTCAGGCTGGTCGGCACACAGAATTGAGGAAATCATACAGGGACGGATCATAAGGCCTTCATATTTTTCGTCATTAAAGGGAATGCTGACCTATTCCCCTATGTCCAAACGCTGACCCAAACTCTCATGTGCAGTTGTCAAACAAAGTTGCATTAGTATGCTATGGAGCTGAAGGAAGAGGCGGCTAAAAAGCATTGTCATTCCGGCTTGTCCGGAATCTTCTTTCAACTAAATGATTGATAAAGGAAAAATTCCCGACAAGCGGGAATGACGCTTCCTGAAAATTACACATTCTATATTTAAGAGGACTTTTTTTAAATTATATACGAAAGAGGGGAAATAGGTCAGGTTTAACTGTAGGACTGCAATTCATTTGTCTTAATATAATTCATTGAATAAATATCACTTAGATAATTCATCCTGTCAATCCCATGTTTGCCTGAAGATTGTTGTATGTAATCAATTGCGTGCTCGATCATCCTTTCATATACTTCAGTGCAGGAAAAATATGAAGGGAAGTCAACTATGTGATTTTTTAAAAGCAGATACAGATCTTTATTGTCAAAATCTATAAAACTGTAGTTGCTGAACGTAACGATTATTTTCCCCTCAAAACTTTTCCACAGTTTCACAAACTCTCTCCTATGGGATATTGGGAGACTGTCAATATCCTTAAAGATCACTATATCGAAATAAATAAATTCTTCAAGATACAATTCATACTCAGAAATGTTCCTGCAGGGTATTACGCAATATGCCTTTGAATTCATCCCCAGATCGTCTGCGATCATAAGTTTGGTCAGGATAAAATGTGCATATGCCGCATCTTCATACTTTAGGGCCAGTCTGCTTAGTTTGTTCGTCATACTGAAATCCTTAAAGGTATTCACGAGATATTGGGAATAAATATCATTATGCAAATAACCTTCGATCTTAAATGAAGCGCTGGGCAATGTGCCGAGCCTGATGTTGCCCTTGAGTCCCAGATCTTTCAGGACCTTGTTTGCCTCACTTACTCCAATTGCCAGGAAATTCCGGATATCTTTTTCAGTCATCCCGGCCCTTTTTAACATATGCATCAGTATCATCACGCTTTCCCTGTCTCTATCCATAATGACCCTGGTGGCAATAAGAGTAAGGTAAACCATAAAGGAATAGATCAGCTTCTTTCTGGTAAAAGTAAGTTTTGGATGATCGCCGGGGACATAACTCGGATTCAGGATCAGATGAGCGATAATATAGCCGTCATAAAGGTCTTCAAACCTTTCAAGTACATTTTCAAAATAATACTTATTTATCAGAAGAAGATCCTTTCCAAAATTATTAGTTTCATATATCCTTGATAACTCTGAATATACCCTCGATGAGGATATGTAGTAATGCCTCAGATCTTCAGAATCTTCGCTATACAGGTTCATCAATATTTCCAACCCTTTTGTTTCGAGGGACAATAAAAGGCTTCCTTCACCTTCTTCATCCTTAAAGCCGAAAAAGTGTGCAAGATGCTTGAATATTACTGTCTTGAAAATAACAAACGCCTCGTAATTGTCGAAATTTGTCAGGGGGGACATTTCTAATTCAGATACCCTATTGCGTAAAAAGTCAGCCGATATTTCTTTAACTGCTTCAAGTCCCAACCTTGCAATGGCAAAATTAACATCCTTGATCTCGATCCCTGCGGCTGAGCCTGCACTGCTTGCCTTGTAAATTAATAACTCTTTAAGGTCCGTTGGTTCAACAGGTTTCAATTCTTTTATTTCATCGATCTCCTCTGTTGCCTCCCCTTCCGGGACGGGTGGCTTCTGACAAATATCACTTATCTCGTCAACATATGTCTGGAGTTTGGTTATATCAGTATCCAGGTTCTCCAATTCCTCCATGAAATTTATACAGATACTTAAGACGTCTTTATTTGAAATGCCCGCCATAGCATCGTCAGAAATTGTTTTTTTAGGAGTGATCGCGGGTTCTTTGACTCGTAAAGTAAACTTTTTTATTAACTGTTCAACATCTAATTCTTCAGAATATTGTAAACCAATGTTTATATTGTCCTGCCAGAGAAGATCTGCTTTCAGTTCTTTTTTAAAAAAAGAAATAATTAGCTTAGGATCTTTAATTTCTTCACTGTTCATCTTTCTTATTTTCATATAACCCTTGCTTATTTCTACAATACTGCCAAGAGATCCAACAGAGATCGGATGGATAATATATCTGATATCAGTTCTTCTGTTCAGGATCTGAGATTCAGATGCTGTTTCTTCTTTGTGAGGTTTGTTTTCTTTTTCGCGAGATGGATCGGAAGGGTCCATTGCTTACATTACATTACAACATATTGAGTTATCAAGTTATTTTTAGCAGGGCGCTCTTAATTTAACCCGTCAAGATTCATCGCTTTCCTTACAAGCGCCATTGTTTCAGAAGCTGTTTTTTCTGCCTTTTGGGAACCTGCTGCGATGATGTCTTTAAGGTCGTCCGGTTTCGCCATAAATATTTTACGTCTTTCCCATAGCGGCTCTAACACCTTAAAGATGTTCTTTATTAAAACCTTTTTGCAATCAATACATCCGATGCCTGCTGTCCGGCATCCTTCGGCTACATTATTCTGTTCATCGCTGGTAGAAAATATTTTATGAAGGTGGTAAACAGGAGAGAGCTCGGGGTCCCCTTTATCAGTGCGTTTTATCCTCTGCGGATCTGTCATCATCGTCTTTATTTTTTGTTCAACTTCGTTTGGCGGGTCCGAGAGATAAATGCAGTTATTGTATGTCTTGCTCATCTTTCTGCCGTCAGTGCCGGGCACTTTTGGAAATGCAGTTAAAAGCGCTTCAGGTTCAGGAAGCGCTTCACCATAAAAACTATTAAATCTTCTCGCAATTTCTCTTGTGATCTCAAGATGAGGCACCTGGTCCACTCCGACCGGCACATAGTTGGCCCTGTAGATTAAAATGTCCGCCGACTGAAGCAGGGGATAACCCAAAAACCCGTAAGTGTTGAGGTCCTTATCTGTTACTGCCTCCTGTTTTTCCTTGAAAGAAGGCACCCGCTCAAGCCATCCGAGAGGTGTTATCATTGAAAGCAAAACATGAAGCTCAGCGTGTTCAAGAACGTGTGACTGCTGAAATATCGTTGCCTTTTCCGGATCAAGCCCTGCTGCAAGGCAATTGACCAGTACATCTTTAATATTCTCTCTCAATTGCGAAGTGTCGGCATACTGTGATGTAAGCGCATGCCAGTCAGCAATAAAATAATAACAGTCATATTGCTCCTGTAATTTCACCCAGTTCTGCAGGGCGCCGACGAGGTTGCCTATATGCAGCTTTCCGCTGGGCTGTATTCCGCTGAGGACTCTTTGTTTTGACAATTATTGTTCCTTTCCTTAGTGTTTTTTCTATACGAAGGCATCAAAACAGCTTCAAATATCGTATAAAGTATATACGGCTAAAATAAGGCAAGTCAAACTTACAATAAACTTGCAAATAAGTAACCCAAAAAAATTCTGAAATTTATTTGGAATTGCTGTTATAATTCTCTACGCCTTAAACACTTAACCATCGCAGCGGAATATAAAAGGGGGCTTTGCTATGGATAAACTCACCGTCATACTCAAAACCGTCACACCGATGTTCTTGGGCGGGGCAGACCCAAATGAAAAAGCTGAACTGCGAGCGCCGTCAATTAAAGGGGCATTGAGATTCTGGTACAGGGCATCAAAATGTGATTTCGCAATTGAAAAGCTGCATGAAAGAGAATCACGATTATTTGGCGGAACAGACGACAATTCTGGTCAAAGTAAACTTCTTATTATGCATGAAGGCCATATACCAAGTGAGTCTATATCAAAAGATAGCCTTCCTCCTCATTCCGTTTCGGTCAGAGATGAATCCTATAAAATTAATGTACTGGAGTATCTGTGCTATGGCACATATGATCGTCAGAAAGGGATAAATGTTTTCAATAGACCTTATATCAAACCCGAAACCGAATTGTCATTTACGCTGAAATGGCGAGGTATATTAGAGGAGTCTGATCGTAAAGACATAACAAATGCTTTTCAGTTACTTCATGCCTTTGGAGGCCTTGGCTCAAGAAGCAGAAATGGTTTCGGAGGTTTGACTGTCATCAAAAACCCTTCAAAATTAGAACTCAATTATTCCGACATTACGAGTCTATTAAGTCCTTTTATCAAGAATGATATAGCAGAGTATACAGCTTTTTCCCGTGAAACACGGCTCTTTCAAACAAAAATCGCATTTGATTGTTGGGACAAGGCATTAGCAGCAATAGGAACTGCGTACAAACAGTCAAGAGAAAACCTCGAAAAAAAGCATAGCTATGAGAAAAGACGGTACATCGCTGCGCCAATTGTGCAAGATGTGAAGAAATTTTTAGATCGGCATGCCAAACCATATTTTCTGCATGTTAATCCTGTGGAGATTGATGGGATGACTAAATACAAAGGAATCATTCTGTTCTTGCCTTACAAATATTGTGCAACCAATCCTCTCATAAAGAATCAGGCAGAGGTATTTCGCTCTTACATCTCGACAACAACTGAATTCAATGCAACATTTTTGAAAGAAAACTTAGAGGAGGTGAAGCTCAATGCCTAATGGTCACTTCCATTTCTCCATTGGTCCCGTTCAGGGCTTTGTATCGCAGGCGAGAAGGACGCGGGACTTATGGGCAGGGTCTTATATCCTTTCGTATCTTGCCGGAGTCGCAATGAAAGAGATTAAAGACAACGGCGGTGTGATTGTATTCCCTTCGATTGACAATGATCATTTATTTAAGGCGTTGAATAATCCGACAGCCATCTCTAAAGACGACCCAGCCGCCCGTATCGGCTCCTTGCCTAACCGATTCATGGCAGAGGCGTACGATCCAGCCGCCGCCGCTAAAGAAGCGGCAAAGGCTGTCCGGGATGTTTGGGAGAAAATTACGGAAGCGGCCAAGAAAAAGTTTATTGAGACTCCTCCTCCTGCTATAGATAAAATTTGGAAGAGGCAAGTCGAAAACCAGTGGGAGATAAGTTGGGTCATCGGTAAAGAAGGTTCTCTACTCGATCAGAGGAAGAATTTGCGAACTCATTTCCCGGCAGAAGAACCCGGTGAGAAATGCACGATATGCGGCGAGAGGCAAGTGTTAAGCGAAAAAGGCGAAATGGATAGCCGCAAAGACATTAGAGATTGGTGGACAAATGTAGCCGATAAATTTAATCAGACCACAGGCTATCACTTCTGGCGCAAGGAGGGGAGAGAAAGACTTTGCGCTGTTTGTACTACTAAACGACTTCTCCCTCTAATAAAAAAAGGAGAAGGTCCTTTTGATTGGGATTTTAATCATTATTATCCGTCTACTGCGTATATGTGTGTTGTTGATTGGCTGATATATGTTTTAGATAAGGCAGATAAAGATGATAAGAAGTTACAAGAACAGATTCAATCTTTCATCAAAACAGCAAATGCAGCTAAAGTCCCTCGCGACGAGACAGAGACAAAGATAAAATGTGTTTCGAGCATAACAGATAAGCATCCTGAGTGGAAAGATATAGCCGATTTCAGAGGCGATGTTTTCTTCCCTGATGCTATCCGTAATGATGTTGATTTTCCTTTACCTGACAAAAACAAGAAAACGGATATCATTGATGTATTAAAGAAATTAACCGATGCTTCGAAGCAAAGTCCGACACCGTTTTACGCTCTTTTGCTCATGGACGGCGACAACATGGGGAAACTGCTTTCTGAATACAAAGATAAGCAAAAAGAGATTTCAGAAGCCTTGTCGGAGGTCACTCAAAAAGCTCAAAAAATTGTAGAAGACGAACACAACGGCAAGCTTATTTACGCAGGCGGCGACGACGTGCTTGCTCTGCTGCCTCTTGATACAGCGTTGCCCTGCGCATGGGCGTTGAGTAAAGTATACGTTAAGGCATTCAAGGACAATATTCAGGAGATAGTAGATAAGGGTAAAGGCACAATAAGCGCGGGGATTGTTTATGCTCATATGAACACCCCGCTTCAGACGGTTGTCAGAGACGCTCATGACTTACTCGATGATATAGCAAAAAAGAAATTAGATCGCAACGCCTTCGCCGTCCGTGTCTGGAAACGCGGCGGACCGATTTTGACATTCGGCAAGAAATGGAAGGAAGCAAATATTAATTGGGCTGAGGAAGTTGACAGGATAAAGGAGCATTGTAAACCATCCGGAAATGGTACCGCATACACCACCGGATTTATTTATCGCCTTGAAGAGTTAATTGAAATCATAAAGACAATTGCTCCCGAAGAAAACAGAATAAAGCTTTTAACCGCTGAATATCTCGGCAGCCGGGGGAATCTGAACCTGCCACCGGAAGCCGATAAAAAACGTGATAAAGCTGAAGAGAGGGTGAAAGCCTTTTATAAACTCTCGCTTTACCCTGATGATGAGGGCAAATCGGTTCCGCAATCAGATGGACCGTTATTTGTGCGATTCCTATCCGATAAGGAGATACAGTGATGAGCAGGGAATGGATAATTCAGCCGCTTGACACGCTCTTTTTCAGAGACGGAATGTCTTTTGGCATGGGGGAGACAGGGTGGCTTGAGTCAATCTTTCCTCCCGCGCCTCAGACAATACAGGGCTTTATGAGATATGCGATACTTCGCGCTCACTGCAAATCAGACGACATATTTAAATGTGAAAGTTGTAAACATAAGGAAGGCTGTAACCTGCCTGAAGCAATCGGCTCTCAAAAAGAGTTTGATTATGGATTACTCGACATTTACGGGCCGTATCTTTTCAAGGACGACAAACGATATTACCCTGCTCCTCTGGATATTATGGAGGATGAAAAAGGGGCGCTTCTGCTTGTGCCCTCCGACGAGCAGGTCAATTGTGATATCGGAAATGCCCATCTTCCTGCAACCGGACAGCGAGCCGTCAAGCCCATGAAAGGCTGGATCAGCGAGGACGCATTCACAACTTATTTAGAAGGGATTGTCCCATCCGGCAAGCAAGATATTCTCAATGACACTGAATTTTTTGAGAAAGAGCCGAAGGTCGGGATTAAGAGAAAATATGAATCACATGGTGTAGAAACGGGTATGCTGTACTCAATCGTTCCGTTGAGGCTCAGAGAAGGGAAGGATAAGAAAAGAGTAGAAATTCGGTTCAGGGTGAATGGGATAGCCGGTGATTTGGAGCCAAAGACTCCGGCAACGATTAAATTCGGCGGCGAAGGGAAAGTGGTGAAACTATCAATCGACAATTATCCGAGCGCCTCAAATGCCGGTATCTCTGCAAACAGAAAGATCAAGATGGTTCTTCTTCAGCCCGCTGACTTCGACGGCGCTTGGTATCCATGTGACTTTATTGAAACTACTGATGACAAGGGCGCAGCGTGTTGGACAGGACAAATTCATGGAGTGGATCTGAAACTTATCTCCGCCTGTACGGGCAAGGCGCAGAAGATCGGCGGCTTTGATATGGCGCGAAAAGAGAACAAGCCCATGAGAAGCTATGTCCCAGCAGGCAGCGTTTATTACTTTGAAGTGACAGGCGGCGACCCTTCCAACTTGGCAGTGGAAGGCAAGATCGGATTAAACAGTAAAATTGGATTTGGGCATTATAGATTAGGGAGGTGGTAAGAATGTTTGAGAAAGGCGTGTTAGTCGGTTTATTTTCAGAGACGTCGCTTCATCCGGGAACAGGGACAACAACGGGAGTCGTTGACCTTCCCATTCAGCGGGAAAAACATACAGGGTTTCCGATCATTCAGTCTTCAGGGCTGAAAGGCGCGATGAGGGAAAAGGCGGAGAAACTATGCGATGACAAAGGCAACAGGCTTTTAAATGATGGTGACATCAATATTATTTTCGGACCTGAAAGCACCGAACACGCCGGATCAATCGGAATAACTGATGCACGTTTGCTCGCCTTCCCTGTTAGGTCACTTTCACAGGTGTATGTGTGGGTGATATGTCCAATGGTATTGGATCGGTTAAAAAGAGATGTTGATATTTTGAAGAAAACTATTCCCCAACTTCCCGTTCTTCCCGAAACGCCTCAAGTTACTGATGGAAGATTCCTTGCCGTAGACGATTCCGGTCTTGACACAAAACTGGTTTTAGAAGAGCACCTATTGATCCCGGGGGAATCTACAGGGGTTAAAGAATGGATTGTTGAGATAAAAAAATTCATGCCCGGCAATAATAACAACGGCGTTTACAAGGCAGTTCGAGAGAAGATGGACGATCATCTGGTAATAATTTCCAATGATGATTTCACTTATCTTGTCAAACACGCTACTCAAGTTACCGCAAGAAACGTCTTGAATGAAAACAAGACGAGTGAAAATCTTTGGTATGAAGAAAGTCTGCCGCCGGACTGTCTTTTTTACTCAATGATTGTGGCCATGAAGCCGAGGGGTGGAAACGGAACTATCGTAAGCGCAGATAATGTGATTACTAAATTTAAAAGCGCGATAAAGGATTATATTCAGATCGGCGGAAACGAAACCATAGGCATGGGCTGGTGCGCGATACAATATGTTCCGGAAAGCGGAGGCTTACAATGAGCCGGACGATTGAACAGGACCGCGCGAAATATGCGCTTGAGCAGGTTACTGGCTTTACTGGTGATAAAACTAAATATGCTACGCTGGTCAAAAGACTTCCTGCGATGATTTTAAACAACGGCCTTGGTCAGGCAATTGCATTTCTGCTTGCCGACGACAAAGGCGAAAAGAAAGAGCCTTCGTGGACGCTTTATGCTCAACTGCAAACATGGCTGTTTTCCAACTGCATAGTCTGTACCGGCAGCGATCTTATTACGTGCCTCATGAACGGCGACCGCAAGCAATACATGCACGCCCAGCATGAAACCCTGAAACTTCTCACATGGATGAAGAAGTTTGCTGAAGCGGATTTGCCGAAGGCAGAGGGCGGTTGATCATGGGTGACATGCGCGATGAAATCGCAAAACTTGCTAAAGCTCGTAATATACCGTTGAAGAATGGCGATCCTCAGAAGAAAAAAGACGAGCATAAACCAAAGAGAAAAGATACGCAACACTCAGGTGGAAAACATGATGGAGGTGACAAAGTGCCAAGACGTGTGCTGCCGCTTTACAAGGGGTTAGGATGTGAAAATACATCACCGCGACCAATGGAAGCGACTGCCAACACAGGACTCCTTTTTGATAAATTCTGTGATCATTGGTCAGGGCCTAATAAATGGAAAGAACAAATTGACGAACGAAAAAATGTGCCGGATGATCTAAAAAGAAATCCATTATGGAACAAAAATCCTAAGACATGGTTTTTGAATGTGATTGCAGCATATCTAAATAATCACTCGACTACCCCAGAACTTCTCAACACTTATTGTGAAAGACTTACCAGTTTAGTGACTGATCTGAAAGGAGAATCAAAAATCTTTACTACTCAATGGCGATTTGTCAGCGGTCTTGGTATGGGGCATGTGTTGGAGACAGGTTTTGTCTGGCACAAAATATTGGGCGTCCCATATCTGCCTGGCTCATCCGTCAAAGGACTCATCCGGGCTTGGGCTGATCCGAAAAAAGGTTGGAGCAATGAAGATGTATGGAACGAAGTGAAACATCTATTCGGTGACAGTGATGAGCTTGGGGCAGGACGTCTGATCGTTTTCGATGCTCTTCCTGTCGAGAAGCCCAAGCTTGAAGTCGATATCATGAATCCACATTATGCTCCATATTATGAAGACAAAACCGGCGTGACACCACCTGCGGATTATCACAGCCCTCGACCAATTTTCTTCTTGACGGTCAAAGAGGGCGTTCAGTTCAAATTCTCTCTTGCTCCACGTCCCGGAGCAGGGACACCATTAGACGTAGCTTGCGGATTTGATTTGCTCAAAGAAGCTCTTGAGAATATCGGCGCAGGCGCAAAGACGGCAGTGGGGTATGGGTATTTCAAATGACTTGTTTAAGTTAGGAGGCTCCTATGCGAAAAATAATTACAAAACTTTTTAATGCTGACAAAGCTCCTCCATTATTATTTCTCGGAATGATTTATCTCATTGGGGTTACAACAAATAGTTTAACCGATACAATTAAAGAGTGGACAGGCCTTCATTCATCGCTTATCACTATTATCGGACTTGCGATATTATGGGGGGTCATTATATTTTTTGATCCGGTATCGAAATTTATAAATTTTGTTATTAGAGACCATGTAGAATTGCTTTCACAAATAGGAATGGTGCCGGAACGTCATAAAGGCCTGATTGTGTTTTGCAGTTTCGGGTCAAATATATCAGCAGAGCAGGCCATTCGCTTTCATTATAAAGGGTTGAATAATGAGCATAACCACCCGGTATTGAAACATTGCTGGATGATAACTGGAGGTGAGGCTTCTAAGAAGGCAGCGAAGGAATTGGTTGAGAAATTAGTTAAAGAAGATTTTCCGCCAGATATTTTTAAGTACGTTGATAAAATGTCAGGAGATGATGCCGATAATCCCGAACAAGTTTATAAAATAATTGAGAGTATCTACGAATCATTGTCAGATGAAAAAATTGAGGAATTTGACGTTATCTCCGATTATACAGGTGGAACAAAATCTATGACTGCCGGAATGATATTGGCTTGTGCGCCTCCTGAAAGGAAGTTGCAGTTTTTGAAACCTCGAAAATATAATCCTGATGGAACTGCTGACCGCGCTATCGGCTCGGATCCAAGATATATAGATATCCGTTTTAAGCTTAAGCAAGTATCATAGTATGACAAAGGAACATAGATTCATCGACCTCAACACCTTCTTCACAAACACCGCCAAGCTCGCTGATCTTGATTCATATATCCAAAAGGCTAAAGAATTGGCAGGCGAAGGAAATGATGTTGTTCTGACTGGAGCGGCTCCGGTGTGGCTTTATTTAAAGATTGCACATGCGCTGCACGGCAAGGCGAGGAAACTTATTTACAGAAGCCCTGTAACGGGAGACATAGTGATCTTCGACCACAGTCCGTTTTAGTGATTCTGCACGGGTTATGATAATATAGTTCCATGGATAAACAACTGCATATTCAATACTGGCTTGATTCGGCAGACCATGACCTTGATGCAGCCGAGACACTGTTTAACAGTGGCAAGTACGACTGGTGTCTGTTTATCGGGCATCTTGTTATCGAGAAGGTCTTGAAGGCTTTTTATACGCGCGACAACGATGTTACTCCCCCAAAGATACACAACCTTCCAAGGCTCGCCGAAAAAATAAATCTGCAATTCTCAGATGAACAGAAAACAATCTTGACCGATATCAACGATTTCAATCTTGAAGCTCGGTACCCGGACCAGAAATTGCTGTTTTACAAGCTTTGCACGAAAGAATTCACAGGAGTCAATTTTAATACAATAAAGGAGATGTATTCATGGCTGTTGTCGCAGATGAAGCAATAGGCGTGCTTGAAAGATTCCTTAAGCTCGTGAAAGACGCCAATATACGGATCGAAAGGGCTGTGCTGTTTGGCTCATATGCAACCGGCAAAGTACATGAATGGAGTGACATCGATCTTGCGATTGTCTCCCCCGATTTCTCAGGTATTCGCTTTTATGACAGGAAAATGCTTAACCCCTTCATGCTCAAGGTGGATTCCCGCATCGAGCTGCACCCGTTCAGGCCGGAAGATTTCAACGAGGACGACCTTTTCGCAAGGGAAATAATACGGACTGGAATTGAAATAAAGACAATTAACGATTAACAATTAACAATGATGAATGAACAATTAATGACGAACAATATTTCCTTAATTGATAATTGGATTTTTTATGAGCATTTCCGACTATGCAGTTGTCTACGACATAAGCTCTGATGCGGAGCGAAACCGTGTTGACAAGGCGCTGAAGGGCTTTGGCTTCAGGGTGCAGAAAAGCGTCTTTGAGTGCAGGCTCAACAGGCGCGGCAAGGAGCAGTTAATTGAGAAGCTGAAGGCGCTGAATATCGAGACCGGTTTTATAAAGGTCTACCGGCTTGAGTATTCGTCAAAGGATATTGTAATCGGAGATAAGAAGGAGCCGGATATAGATGACGGAGCGGCTTTTATTGTATAGAAAAGACAATTAACAATGAGCAATGATGAATGAACAATTAATGATGATAAAATTTCCGAAATTGATCATCGTTCATTGATAATTGTTCATTGTTTTTTACGATGAGAAATGAAATTGTAGACAGGAGTTATCAGTTTTCGTTGAGAGTTATCAGATTAGTCGGTTCCTTGCCAAAAAATGAAGTTTGTAAGGTCATCGGAAGGCAGTTACTTCGTTCAGGGACATCAATTGGGGCTAATGTGGAAGAAGCCCAATCCGGATATAGCAAAAACGATTTTACAAATAAGATGAACATCGCACAAAAAGAGGCACGGGAATCAAAATATTGGCTGAGACTGATAAGGGATTCTAAACAGGTCGATGGACAATCAATAGAAGACTTGATTAATGAATCAGACGCGATTACAAAAATACTTTTTTCAATAGTGAAAACATCGAGAAAGACAACTAACAATTAGTGATGATGAATGAACAAGTGATGATATATAAATTTTCCTTAATTGATCATTGCTCATTGATAATTGGTAATTGGTTATTCAGAACCCCTGTGGATAACTTGGAAAAAACTGTTTACATCGAAGGGGTTCTGAATTTTCGGTTTAATTGCTCTTTGAAAACAGTATGTTATAATGGAAGGGGTCTGGAAGGACATCTCTATCGGTAGAGCCTGAAACATTGAGCATCTGCGGCCATTTAGAGAATTTAGTCTGGAAGGACATCTCTATCGGTAGAGCCTGAAACAATTTTTTCTCATAAAAACTAACGACATTAGTCTGGAAGGACATCTCTATCGGTAGAGCCTGAAACATTATTAACCCAATTCCAAATGCTACGGGGCTATAGTCTGGAAGGACATCTCTATCGGTAGAGCCTGAAACAATTTTCATTTGAGTATTCCGACTCCAAATCATTTGGTCTGGAAGGACATCTCTATCGGTAGAGCCTGAAACATTCGCTATGGCATTTACAGCATCGTCAATCTGTCTGGAAGGACATCTCTATCGGTAGAGCCTGAAACAATTTATAAGCATGTTGCTTTGCTCCAATTTGTCTGGAAGGACATCTCTATCGGTAGAGCCTGAAACTAAAATGCTCCCGCATGGACAGTTTATTTGCATGTCTGGAAGGACATCTCTATCGGTAGAGCCTGAAACATCCGCAGGTCTCCACTTGCTATTTGCAAACGTCTGGAAGGACATCTCTATCGGTAGAGCCTGAAACAATCAATTTTTTTAATTGGGGTGCCCCTATAGTCTGGAAGGACATCTCTATCGGTAGAGCCTGAAACATTTTTGGTACTGACAGAGCTTTAAGAACATCATAATTGTCTGGAAGGACATCTCTATCGGTAGAGCCTGAAACTATATGCCAGTTTATAACCCCGGCAACCTATGTCTGGAAGGACATCTCTATCGGTAGAGCCTGAAACACTCTGTACAGCCTGTGCAATAACTTCATTGGTCTGGAAGGACATCTCTATCGGTAGAGCCTGAAACAGATGGGAATAGCAAGGAAGATAGGAATATGTCTGGAAGGACATCTCTATCGGTAGAGCCTGAAACGCTCGTAAAGTTTTTTCAGCATCCCCGATATAGTCTGGAAGGACATCTCTATCGGTAGAGCCTGAAACAATTAAAATCTTTTTACAATTCTTACAAAGCCTAAAGTCTGGAAGGACATCTCTATCGGTAGAGCCTGAAACTGTTGGGGTTTTTAGAGAAGAATTGGTGGTGTCTGGAAGGACATCTCTATCGGTAGAGCCTGAAACATAATTCCTTCACGATCATTGTAATAAGATAGTCTGGCAGGACATCTCTATCGGTAGAGCAAAGTAGGGGCGGGTTTTAAATCCGCCCCTATATTTTTTTACATGAACAAAATTTTATTTCCCTGTCTCAGGAGTTGTGGTATTATTGCTTATGTCTGACAACCCGCATCCTTTCTCCTCCCTCCGCTGGTGGAGGCTATCTACCTCGCTGGTGAATATCCGCACGTCTGCTTTAATGGCCGCTCATCCGCTGACGGTGTTTCAGGCGATTATCAAAGGCGTGACTGAATCGGCAGGGGACAGAGAAGCCGAGCCGCTCATATTTTTCCACTTAAAAGGCAAAAGACATACATTCATCATTCAGGAGTCTGCTGTAATTTCGCTTGAGATATTTTTCTTTCGGAAAGACGCGGAATATGTGAAGCGGTGGATAGAGTCGTTTAGAAATTATCTCTCTGATCCCGTGACCGGCAGGAATTATGATATCGTCAAGATGGAAGAGGCAGAGGAAAGGTCTTTTGACAAACTCCTTGCGGAATCCGGCGTTGTGCAGACAGAGGGCGAGATATGCCTTGAATTCCTCTCGCCGATACCATTCAGCAGAGACAAAGATAAGAACAGGACATTCATCTCAAAAGAGACCTTCATCAAGACATTTGAAAACAGGTTATCCAGATTGTCAGGCAGGGACATTGTTTACGAAAACGGCAGCGATGACTTCTCTGTCCTGCCTTATTACTGGAATTACACTGAAATCAGGCATCCGTCTCACTCCCGGCCCGGACATACTCAATACGTAAACGGCTGCTCGGGCAAGCTGTACATCAAAGGCAGATTTAAAAACCTTCTTCCCTTTCTCATCCTCAGCAGCGAAATCCATGCAGGATCAAAGCTTTCCAATTCGCAGGGATACTATATTCTTCATAAAGAGTCCCCCGGCTTTTTCGACAAACAATTCCCGAATAAGAAGGCGATGGTCTCCGTCATCAAAGACGTGCTCGACAGGTATGACAATGCGCTTGAATCTCTTTCGGCAACGGAAAAATTCCCTTTTAAAGAGGACGAATACGCAGACGAGCTTTGCCGGCGGATTATCGAGGACAGGTATTTAACAACGCCGCATACCGCCTTTCTCATCAAAAAGAAAACCGGGGTGGACCGCCTTGTTGAGCAGCCTGCGTTCAGGGACCTGATAATACATCAATATTTACTGAGAACAATCTCCACAGTCTTTGACCGTATATTGGAAGAAGGCTCGATCGGTTTCAGAAAAGGCATATCCCGGCACAAGGCGATTGAGGCGGTGCAGTCTGCGGCATCGGAGGGATTTGAGTACGTTATCGAATCCGACATTGATGACTTCTTTCCGTCAATTGATCTTGAGAGGCTCGACAGGCTGCTGGATATTTATATTCCGGCTGCGGACTCGCGTCTGAAAAATCTCATTCAAAAATCCGTCCGCACCGGATATGTCATGGGCGGCATTTTCCATGAGAGGCTGAAAGGCCTTGCGCAGGGAAGCCCGCTTTCGCCGCTTCTTGCCAACCTGTATCTGGACTCGTTCGACGAGCAGATAAAAAGCTGGAACGTGAAGATGGTCC
Source organism: Thermodesulfovibrionia bacterium (assembly GCA_020057065.1). Classification (GTDB taxonomy): domain Bacteria; phylum Nitrospirota; class Thermodesulfovibrionia; order UBA6902; family UBA6902; genus SURF-23. The sequence continues at coordinate 16,256 of JAGVGM010000364.1, read as the reverse complement.
GGTACGCAGACGACTTTGTGATCCTGACAAAGTCAAAAGAAGAGGCGGAGGCTGTGCTGTCTAAGACCGAATCCTTTCTCTCAGAAATCGGACTTAAGATCAAAAAGGAAAAGACTGCCGTGCGGAATATCAGAGAGGGCTTTCAATTCCTCGGAATGCTGTTCGGAAGGACAGAGGTAAAGGTCGAACCGGAGGAGGATATCAAACGTCTTAAGAAACCTTTGTACATAATAGTCCGGTATTCATTCCTGTCATTAAACGGCGATGCGCTTGATATTAAAAGGCAGGGAGAGGTTATCGAGACCATCCCGCTCAGGAGGATAAGCGAGATAATCGTAATGGAAAAGGCGTCCTTCTCCACAGCGCTTTTGACGTCATGTGCGGACTGCGGCATTCCCATAACGATTACCTTGAATTCAGGCTATTTCATTACGACCGTTAAGCCCGATTCAAAGAGATACTACAGCGTGTCTTACGAACACGGAAAGAGACATTATTCGTTCACGGACACGGAGACGCTTTCCATTGCAAAGGAATTTGCCGCGGGCAAACTCAGGAATTATATCCCGCTGTTTAAGCAGCGATACGCTAAAGATACAAAAACGTTTATTGCAGATATTGAAAGGACGATAAAGGACATTCATCAGGCAGCCGGAATTAACGAGGTAAGGGGACATGAGGGTTCTGCGGCAAAAAAAATATATCCGCAGCTTAACCGCTTCATGGATGACGAAGCTTTTCACATCGCCAAAAGGCAGAGGAAAAAACCCGACAGAATAAACTCCCTGCTCAACTACGGCTATTACCTTCTCTTTTCAAGGATTAACGCCACTGTAAGGGCGGTCGGGCTTAATCCTTATCTCGGCTTTCTTCACAGCCCTGAGGATAATTATGAATCGCTCGTATGCGACATCGAGGAGCTTTTCAGGGCGAGGATCGACCGGCTTATAATCCGGATGGCTAATCTCAAGGTCATTACAAAAAATGACTTCACCGAAACGGAGAAGGGGTTTTATCTCACGAGGGACGCGCTTGCGAAATTCCTTAACCAGTTCGAGGCAGAGATGGAGCGGAAGACGTCAACGGGCACCTTATCGCTTAAGGAAAGTATTTATGTCCAGATATCCGTAGTCAAGAACTTCATGCTTGAAGACAAACCACTGACGTTTTATTTGTGGGATGTGTAAGGTCTAAAACAACTGCAGCAATGCCAAAAACAGCCTTACAAGGGGCATAACAAAATAATCCGCAATTCCCGAGTAGATCAGGACAATAACAATTATAAAGCCGAATGGCTCGATCCTGCTGTAGGAAACAGCCTGTTTGTGAGGGAGAAACCCTACCAGCACCCTGCCGCCGTCAAGAGGAGGAATAGGTATTAAATTGAAGGCTGCCAGGATAACGTTAAATATGATACTGGATGTCAGCATCAGCGTCAAAGGCTTGAGGACCGTTGTAGTGATAATTCCGGGAAAAAACACAGACGACGGTATTACAATGAACTTCAGAATTAACATGCTTAATAACGCAAGCAAGACATTTGTAATCGGACCGGCTGCTGCTGAGATAGCCATGTCTCTTTTAGGGTCCTTAAAATTTGATGGGTTGATCGGGACAGGTTTGGCATATCCAAAAACGAACTGTCCGTTAGTTAAAACAATCATCATAAGAGGAAGCAGTATAGTGCCTACCGGATCAATATGTGCTATAGGATTAAGCGTAAGCCGCCCCATCATTTTAGCGGTAGGATCGCCGAGTCTGTTTGCAACGAAACCGTGAGACACCTCATGGAATGTTATTGCTATGAGTACCGGCAAAGCCGATACGGCTAATTGTCTGAGTATGTCAGAAGTATCCATCATTTTGAATCAACTATTGTAACCTAAATGCCGTGATTTAGGTAGTGGCGGAGCATGAGACCCATGAGATATTTTTTTGATACTGATTATGATTTATTTTTTTAGATTATTTTTCTTGACATGATATCTGCAGCATGATAAGATAGTGTTATCTTATTCAAAAAGGTAACACTATGAGCATTAAACGATTCGGGATATCTTTAGATTCTTCTCTTTTAGAGAATTTTGACAGCCTTATATCAAAAAAAGCTTATCCCAACAGAAGCGAAGCTATCAGGGATCTTATAAGAGATAATCTTGTTAAAGAGGAGTGGGAGTATGGCAACAAGGAAACTGTAGGGTCCATCAGCATTGTTTACTCTCATGACAGAAGAGAACTCACAGATACCCTTACAGACCTGCAGCATCATTTCAGTAAATCCATTGTTGCTTCCCTGCATGTCCATCTTGATGAACATACCTGTCTTGAGGTCATTGTTGTTAAAGGAAAGGGGACAGATATAAAAATGATAGCTGACAGACTGATAGGGACCAAGGGGGTGATGCACGGAAAACTCTCATTGACAACAATGGGTAAACAACTACAGTAAATTTTTTTGTTATTACGGTAGCACGTTTTTTATTTTAGTAACATTATTATAAGAAAGGAGTTTATATGAAGTTCAAAGTTCAAGGTTTAAGGTCTAAGGTTTTTCTGTTTTTTTTAATACTCACTATTCACTCTTCACTGTTGACTGTTTCATTTGCCGCCCATCCTCTCATCACTGATGATACAGGCACGCAGGGCAAAGGCAACTTTCAGTTGGAGATCAACGGTGAAACCGGTTATGAAAAAGAGAAAGTGGATGGGATGACAATAAAAGAAACAAGCAGCGAATTAGCCGCAACGGTTTCTTACGGCGTACTTGATAATATAGATGTTGTAGTAGGTCTGCCCTATCAATGGAACAAGGCAAGAGAAGACAGCGAGGTCGTTTCTGATGAAAGTGGGATATCTGATATTTCCCTTGAAGTGAAATGGAGATTTTATGAAGCAGACGGCTTAAGTCTTGCCTTAAAGCCGGGTCTATCCCTACCCACAGGCAAAGAAGATAAGGGACTCGGTAACGGAAGGGTATCCTACGGGCTTACTTTTATAACCACAAAAGAGGCCGAGCTGTGGGCGTTTCATCTGAACCTTGCATTTGCTCACAATGACTATAAACTCGAAGACGACAGGGATGCCAACAGAAAAGATGTATGGCATGCGTCTCTTGCGTTAGAAGTGGAGGTTATTAAAGATTTAAAACTTGTTGCAAACATTGGGATTGAAAAGAACCCCGATAAATCTTTATCTACTGATCCGGCCTTCATCCTGGGCGGATTGATTTATTCAGTGTCTGAAAATTTCGATATCGATTTTGGCGTAAAATTCGGACTTAATAAACCGGAAACCGATCAGACCCTGCTTGCAGGGGCAGCTTTTAGATTTTAAGGAGGCAGTTATGCATATGTCAGACGCGTTACTCTCGCCTGCTGTAGGAGGCACTCTCTGGGTAGGTACTCTTGGAGTCATCACTTACTGTGCAAGAAAATTGAAGGAAAATATCAACGATAACATAATACCTTTAATGGGCGTACTCGGCGCATTTATATTTGCAGCCCAGATGATTAATTTCACTATCCCCGGCACAGGTTCAAGCGGACACCTCGGCGGAGGAATGATACTCGCTGTCATTCTGGGCCCGTACGCAGCCTTCATTGTGATGGCTTCGGTGCTCACAATTCAGGCATTGCTTTTTGCTGATGGAGGTTTGCTCGCGCTCGGCTGCAACATATGGAATCTGGGGATATACCCCTGCTTTATCGCCTACCCGCTTATCTACAAACCTTTTGTTCAGGATGGAAGGAATCCTAAAAGAATTGCCATTGCCTCTATGGTAAGCGGAGTGGTAGCCCTTCAATTAGGAGCTTTTTCTGTAGTCCTTGAAACACTGCTGTCAGGGCGAAGCGAACTTCCCTTCAGCACTTTTGTTTTGATGATGCAGCCTATTCATCTGGGTATCGGCCTGGTCGAAGGGTTTGTAACTGCAGGTGTGATCAATTTCGTCAATGCGGCAAGACCGGAAATACTTGAAAGTGTTAAATCAGCGCGGCCTCTTTCCGCTGATATCCCTATGAGGAAAGTATTAGCAGGTTTACTGGTAGTTGCTTTACTAACTGGCGGGATGTTGTCATGGTTTGCGTCTTCCAACCCCGATGGCCTTGAATGGTCTATCGAGAAGGTATTCGGTAAACCGGAGCTCCCTGAACAGGAAAGCGGGATAGCATCAACACTTAAGTCGATACAGAATAAATTTGCTTTCCTGCCTGATTATGATTTTCCTTCCAAAGAAGAGAATAATTCCGTCGCTCCTGAAAAAGAAACTTCTGTAGTCAGTGCAGGTACATCCGTATCAGGCATTGTCGGCAGTTTATTGGTTCTTGGAATGATCTTTATTCTCGGATTTGGCATAAAAGCCTTTAAAAAGAGCCGGGCTTAGAGGTTGTAATATGCCGTCCTTTGATAAAGAGTATTTCAATATCGGTTATCTTGATACCCTGTCTTATAAAGACACTTTTATACACAGGGTTGATCCAAGGATCAAACTGTTCACGACCCTTGCCTTTATTTTATGTGTGGTCTCTTTTCCGAAGCATGAGGTGTTTAAGCTGATCCCCTTCTTCCTGTTCCCTGTCTTCATCCTCTCTGTCGGGAATATTCCGCTAAAATTTATTTTAAAAAAACTCCTTGTCGTTTCACCATTTGTCCTGTTTGTCGGAATTTTTAATCCTGTTTTCGATACAGGGCCAATGTACAGCATAAACGGTTTCGTAATTTCAAAAGGCTGGGTGTCGTTCTTTTCGATCATGCTAAGATTTATTCTAACTATCAGCGCCGCTCTCCTCCTGATCGCCACAACCTCATTTATGGGGCTTTGCCTGGCGCTTGAAAGACTGAGGATCCCAAGGGTCTTTGTTATACAGCTTCTGTTTCTGTACAGATATCTGTTTGTGCTTGCTGAGGAAACCATGAGGATTGTCCGTGCAGTAAATATGCGAACATCCGACAGGAAAAATTTCAATATAAAATTGTTTATCAGTATTGCAGGCATGCTTTTCATGAAAACAGTGGAGCGCTCCGAGAGGATATATCAGGCAATGTGTTCAAGGGGATTTGACGGAGAAATACGCTTGCTGAAGAGATACAGAATCAACTTTACTGATACTGTCTTTGCCCTTGCAACTATAACAGTTTTTATTATTCTGAGAAAATATGATATTACAACTATTTTAGGAGGACTGCTGGTATGAGCCATCACATTGTAGAATTCAGGGATGTACATTTTACATATCCTGACGGCACTGAGGCGCTGAAAGGCGTAACTTTTAAAATTCACCATGGTGAATCGGTGGGCATTGTCGGCGCCAACGGTACCGGCAAGTCAACTCTGATATTGCAAATGAACGGCTTTCTTTTGCCGACAGCTGGGACGATCAGAATCGGTGATATGCATCTTGATAAAAAAACACGCAGCGAGATAGGGAAAAAAGTCGGGGTGGTCTTTCAGAATCCTGACGACCAGCTTTTTATGCCGACAGTTTTTGATGATGTCTCCTTTGGCCCCCTGAACATGGGACTAACCAGTGAAGATGTGGTTGAAAGAGTCAATGAGGCCTTGATTACCGCCAGCTGCCATGAATTACGGGACAGGCCGCCGCACCATCTTTCTTTAGGACAAAAACGCGCTGTAACAATCGCAGCAGTTATTTCAATGCAGCCTGATATCCTTGCAATGGATGAGCCTGCCGCCAGTCTTGATCCAAAAGCGCGCAGACAGCTTATTACACTTCTGAAAGGTTTTAAACATACAAAAATCGTTACATCACATGACCTCGACCTCATACTGGATGTCTGTGAAAGATGTATTGTAATAGCTAACGGAAAGGTAAAGGCGGATGGACCTGCCCGTGAAATTCTTCTGAACCGGCAACTGCTTGATGAAAATAATCTTGAACTGCCGCTGTCTCTGCAGCACAAATAGAAAGTTCTGAAAAAATCATCACAACTTCATAATCAATCTGTGTAATTCAGGATACTCGTCTTTTAAAAGAGCCGCATCTTCTTTTAATAAACGTAACCCCTCCGGCACATATTTCAGGAAATATTTTTTCCCTTTAACCAGGGAAAGATAACCGTATGCGCCAAGCGCCTGCATGTGTCTTTGAAGACGGCATACAATTAGTGTCTCCCTGAAATAGTCTGCATCAAATTTGTCCTCGATCTTACTGATGTAATAATCCACAAGACGCTCTCTAATATTGTCTTCAAGGCGGTAATACGGGTCCCACAGTATCGATGCCAAATCATAGGCGGAAGGGCCCATCCGTGCCCCCTGATAATCGATGATTTCAAGTTGGCCGTCAGGCTGTACCATAATATTCTGCGACTGAAAATCCCTGTGAATGATCGTCTTCGGGAAAGAATCCGCTTTAAATGCAAGACTGTTCAATTCTTTTTCCAGTTCCGAAATATTGTCGGGCTCTATGCACATAACGCCTTCTGCGAATCTTTCTAAAAAATAATCGGTCTCCCATCTGAAATACTCGTAATCAAAGATCCTGTTCTTTAGAAGAGGGCATGCCGCCACATGATCTGTTGCATTAGTATGCAAAAGTATCAGTACGTTAATTATCTTCCTGTAAATAGCTTCTATCTCTGTTTCTTCACGAGTACATTTTAACCAGTTATAAAGAGACGTGTCTCCTGCGTCTTCAAACACAGCCTTCTTCTCATCAAAATCAATTTCAATCAATTCAGGAACAGGGACAGAGTAGTTCAGGAAAAACTTCGTATATTCAATCTGCCGCCTAAAATCGGGGTCATTGCTGCTGCATCTCATGAGCACAGCTGCCTTTTTGCCTCTTTTGATCCTGTAGTACTTCCTGTCCGATCCTCCTGCGCCTATCAACTGCCCTTCATCTTCATTATATTTTCCAAATATCGCTGATCTGTCCAGGTCAATATTAAAGTCAGGGCCGATAATGCAGTTTTCAAGCAGGGGCACGGTATGCCATGCTCCCGCTGTTGTGTTCGGAAGAATAATGCAATTCCTTAGATGTAGGGGCGTTGCATGCAACGCCCCTACATCGCACCCTTCTTCTATGACTACATATCCCTGCATCTCAATATTTGCACATCCCTTCACTGACGGATGAACAAATACAGTCTCACCGTCAGTTTTTAAAATATCGAATAACGACCTGGCATATGCATCCGGAGTACCAATATCGCTCCAGTAACAACCGGTTACATCGAAGGTCCCTATCCTGTGTCCGGCATTAACAGCTTTCAGCCATGCATCCACAACACTCGAAACACCGTCAGGAAGAAAATTCAAAAATTCAGGCGCATAGACCGCGATGCCGGTAAAAGCCAATTTTTCCCCGTTTGTAAGGGCGGGTTTTAAACCCTCCCCTACGCCTCTCAAAAACCCCTCTTCATCAACGATAACATTGTTGAATTCCGGATAATTGTGGACAGCGAGTGTTACGAGATTCTTCAATGAAAGATGATGTTCAAGCAGTCCCTGCAAATCTATATCGGAAATTATGTCCGAATTGTGCACAAGAAAGGTCCCTTTGTTTAAAAAATGTTCTGCATTCTTAAAGGCCCCTCCGGTGCCCAGGATTGTTTCTTCCGGGAAGAGGATGTAAGGGCAGGTTTCAAGCCCGCCCCTGCCAATGAAATATTTGCTGATCCAGTCTTCTATAGCCTCTTTCTTGTGATGAAGATTTATCCCGATCTTATTTACAGGGAGGGATAAAACTCTCTCAAGGACATGCTGCAGAGCAGGTTTGCCGAGAATGGGCAGCAAGGGTTTTGGAATATGAAATGTAACCGGTTGCAGCCTTTCGCCAAAACCGGCAGCAGGGATGAAGATGTTAATTATATTGTCCATTATTCATTAATTTCCGTGTTTTCTATGGTTAATAGATCAAATATCTCTTACGCACTTTCTTATTAAACTCAATGCACTGTTCACTCCACCATTCTTCCATATGCTCAAGGGACCTGCCGTCTTCCATATCCTGTCTCAGCCTGTCCGTACCTGCAAGGATATCTATCGGCATCTTATCTTTTTCATATTCATATGGCGGCTGTTTCCACTTAAAGAAATCAGGATAAAGGCCCTGTATTGCCTTGATAACCGCTACGCCTGTTTTGAATGGTTTGAATCTATTTCTGTTAGTAACGTGGATCTGTGCCCCGCCGCAGAGCTTACCGGCATGCTTTTGAAAAGTCGGTTGAAAATACATCGGTCTGAAGATAACGCCCGGCAATGCAAATGACTTTAGTTTTTCAGCCAGAACTTCAGCATCTATAAACGCAGCTCCGAATATCTCAAAAGGCCGTGTCGTGCCGCGACCCTCGCTTAAATTGGTAGCTTCCAGAAGACACATGCCCGGATATACAAGAGCGGTATCGAGCGTTGGTATATTGGGAGAAGGCAAAACCCACGGCAAACCTGTATCGTCGAACCACATTCTTCGCTTCCATTCTTTCATCGGGATGACATGAAGATCCAGCGAAGAATAAAACTCATCTCTTAAATAACCTGCAACCTCTGCTATTGTCATACCGTGCCGGACAGGCAAGGGACGTTGTCCGACAAAAGAAGTGAATGCCATATCAAGCACAGGCCCTTCCGTAATTATCCCGCCAAGAGGATTCGGCCTGTCCAGAACAACAACAGATTTCCCCGTTTCCATGCATGCCTGCATGCAAAGTTCCATTGTCCATATGAAGGTATAATAGCGGGAGCCGACATCCTGCAAATCAATTGCGATCACGTCAATATCTTTCAGCATCGGGTGCGATGGTTTGCGCGTATTGCTGTAGAGGCTGTAAACAGGGAGTCCTGTTTTTTTATCCCTGAATCCTTTCCACTCAATCATGTTGTCCTGTGTCTCTCCACGAATCCCATGCTGCGGACCAAATATCGCCGCCAATTTAAATTTCCTCGTTTTAAGAAAACAGTCAACCGCATGTTCCAGCCTCTTGTTTACAGACGCAGGGTGAACAACAAGGCCCACGCGGGAGCCTTTTAATTTACGCGGCCAGTTTTTTTCGATAGTGTCTAAACCGGTTTGCATTGTTCTAAAGATAATTCCTGATAGAATTTATAATGTTCAAATACAGGAGTTCCGATTTGCCGGGATATTGATAACAATAGTCTAATGCATGTTATCTGTATACTTCTTTGCGGTGCGCAATTCTGTAGACCTTTACAATTTTATGTGAATCATCAATCTCATAAAGTACTCTATAATCTCCTACTCTTATCCGCCACCTTGAACCGCCGCCGCTAAGTTTTTTAGAGTTATGCGGTCTTGGTTCATCATATAATCCCAGAATTATTCCTTCAAAGCGCAGAAGCTGTTTGCCTGAAAAACCGTCAAGGTCTTTCTGTGCCTGCGGCATCAGTTTGACATCATAAAGATTCAAGCAGCGCTTCCCATCTTACGCCTCTTTGCAAAATACTCTTTTGCAGACACAGGCTTGCCTTTAACCTTTTTTGCTCTTTCAATCAAAGCTACATCAAATAAATCTTCTTTTAACTCAGGGTCACTTATAACCTTTTCAAGAAAAGCCTCTCTTTCCTTGTTCCTGAGCGCTTTGAAGGCTGTAAAAAAAACTTCTGCCGTTGCCTGATTTGCTTTCACCGTATTCACCTCCTGTTAAAGGTTGGTTTTATTTTACACGAAGTTTTGCACAAAATCATTTTTACCCCTAAATTATCTTCCCTGCTCCATTATCCAATAACGGCCCCAAAAAGAGATTTAATCACACACCAGCAACCTCAAGAAATTAAGGCACCCATTGTTTGTGCAACAACTCCAATGAAAGTCAGAACCATACCTCCATAGAATAGCCAGTCTGAAACTTTTCTTAACCTTTCTCTCCTTTTCCATTCGGCAGAACCTTCATTAGGTGCAATTGTACTTATTCCCATCGCAGTTAATCCCATAACTTTTGTGTTATATCGGTAGGAATAGACCATTAGTACTACACCGACAGCATACAATAAATTCCCGATAAGTGTTAAAAGTTTAGATTCGCTTATGTTCGATATCATTACTAGTTGATTCAATTATCTTCCTCTCGGTAGACCGAGGTAGAGGAACTTTCTTTTTTAATTTATGTACTTTCTTATCCTGTCATCTTGCCAGTTATATAGCCACCAATTACTCATGAGTTCTTTATTCGAGATTTTAAGACCAACCTCAGTATATTTTATTGACCATTCTTTATCATCAATCCCAACAAGGATCACCATATCTATTAACTGTCTGTATGATTCCTGCAATATTTTATGTGCGTAGATTATTGGACTACATGGTGTAGGAATTCTATATCTCCACTCTAAGACTAATACCGTTCTTGCCCCTTTATCTTTATGAGTTGTAAACTTCTTGACTTTTGAAAGAAATGCTTTCTCTACAATGGTTCTACGGTCATAGGTTTCATCGCTTTTCGCAATTCTTATACATCTTAATCTACCTTTGGTATTTTCCCCTAAGGGTCGGTAGCGAACTAATCTTAATTTGACATTGTAATTTGCAATTCTAAACCTTTTCATCGCAATATTTACTGGAAAGGATTCACCTAATAGAGCTGATTGCGAAAAAATCCACTCTTTAACGTCAGTTAGAAAACGAGAGAGGTTTTTTTTGTTTACCCCAATTTTATTAGGAAAAGTTAATTCCAAATCATATGGCAACGACAACGAACTATTCATTTCATCCGCAAGCTCATTAATTCTGGAGCCGAAATCCCCGTTCCATAAGCCATCGCTATTCAATTCATTAGGAAAGGCTTCTAAGCATGTGTGCTCTAATGCATATTTCTTGTTCTTAATAAAGAAAGCTCGATCTACTTCTGGTTTCCGGCGTTCTATCTTATCAGGGTATTCTTCACCTGACGCGTTAGCACCTAAAATAAATTCTAACCATCTCCTTGCTGATTGTATGACATCATCTTCCCTTTCTTTCTTTTTTACTAATGAAACATGTTCTATTATAAAGCAAGCCATATTTCAAATTCCTTGACGCTAAAAAGTACCCGCAAATGCAATTATTTTTCTATCCTCCGTCACCCCATAAAGCCAATAAACAATCTCATCTATCTTCTCATCCGTAACAGCTATCTCAAAGCGAACAAGTTTTCTCATAATAGTCCTTCCAGTCACGATATGCCGTATATTTTTGTAACGATTCTTTATGGAATACTCCTGTGTCTTTCCATCCCAGAACAGCTAATAAGCATCTTTCAACTGTCCATCTAAGATGTTCTTTTGCTATAGTCAAGACGGACCAGCTTTCAAAGCGTTTCCCATGAATTAACTTATTCCTTATACGAGACAAATCAAGTTTATTTCCGAAGACAGGCCATAGATCGGAATTATCAACTTCTATGTTCTTACAAAAATCATCATATAAAACCTTCCTCGAAGGTTGATTGAAAATTCCTAACTTCTTAATCATTTGTTCTTTATCATCCAGATTGGGAAAGTCTTCAATAGCTTTCGTCATATAAGAATAAAAGTCATCCCATGACGATTTATCTTTAATGATTTTGTTCTTGATTTTACTCTCTGCATATAAATCAAGAAGTGCTTCCAGTGCCATAAAGAGCGACAAAAATTTCATCTCAATGGTTTTATCATCACTCGCGCTTACAAGATATGTGATGGGTAAAGAAATATCTAAACGATTTCTTTGCGTTTCATAATTCAAGCAATGTTGCAAAAACTCTTGGATTGATATTTCATCTATAAGTGGCTCTATATATTTTTGGGTTTTATGGGAAACATAATTCCTGTAATATTCAATGTACTCTGCCCCAATTTTTGCAGTCCATTCAAGCCAAGTAGTTCTTTGTCTGCTGCCAAATGATAGATACCACAATAAGGTGTCAAGTGAATTCGAAAGTTGTATTATTTCATCTAATGATTTAAACAAATAACTATTTTTTTCAATATTAAGTACTAATCGGCTTGATAAAAAAGTACCATCGACTTCTTCGATATCCTTATCTATATAACGGTAATGTCTTTCAAATTTGGCAATCCATCCGTCACCAAAATTCAGTATAACTCTGGGTTTGATATCTGATTTAATTGAACCGTTAAAGCTCATCTCGAACCAACCGAGTGGGCTAACCAACCCATTTTCAGTTAAAGAAAAAACAAGATTTGTTTTCTCTTTTAAATTCTCATCCAGTTTTTTTATGTAGCGTTTCTGATATATCTCATCAGGATCTATTTCTACTATGCATTCATCCCATGTAGAGGCAAACGCAGTACATCGAGATTTAATTCTATAACCTTTGGGAATATATATCTCTCCTGATTTTTCCCCTCCTACATATTCCATGTATCCTTTTATCTCTAACTCAAAATATTTGGTGATTTTTGAAATTTCTTCCTTTAATGGGTATAGAAAAAGTATTGGTTCTGTATACTTCATATTGTTAAGGATAAGTTTTGATTTTATCCCATGAGCAATTAGTTCTCTCTGAGAATATATGTCAGAAAGAAAATGTATTTCTTTACTACCAAAAGAAAGAGTACTATTATTTTTCCTCAATTATCTTCCTCTCCCCTTCCGTCACCCCATAAAGCCCGTAAACAATCTCATCTATCTTCTCATCCGTAACCGCAATCTCCCTCTCAACTTTTTCTCTTTCTGCCGATGGGGGAATGGAGTTTTGCTTTTTGTGAAGTTCAAGCATCAGGTCAACGAGGGAAACGAGTTTGTCGTGTGTAGCTTTTTCAGTGGGGTTGTTGAAGTTGATGGTGCGGATGGGGAAGTTTTTGAAAAAAACGTAACTGGGTTCGTAAAAATCTCCTCTAAGTTTTGGAAGCAATGACCGAAAAAGAAAGAACATTAAGGAACTATTTAGTAAACCTAAAAGATAGGGTCTTCGCGTAAGAGTGTGGGTCAATTGCTGTCTCCCCCTTTGAAAAAGGGGGATGAAGGGGGATTTTTTAATTATAACCTCTTCCATATTCCCTCCATGACAGCTTCGAGGTTTTTCAATACAGCTCTATCTGAAAACCTGACAATGGTTATACCAGCTCTTGTCATATAGGCGTCTCTCATATGATCGTGCTCCCGGCCTTCAGCGCTGTAATGCTGACCCCCGTCAACTTCTATGACCAGCTTTATTTCAGGGCAGCAGAAATCAGCAATATAATTGCCGATAATTTTCTGCCGGTAAAATTGAAATCCTTTTAATTGCTTCCTTCTGATTTTTGACCATAGCAAACTCTCCGCATTGGTCATATTGCTTCTCAGGCTTCTCGATAATGGTTCTGTAAGAAAGCATAATTGGCTAACGAGTTTCAAATCCCCCCTGCCCCCCTTTTCTAAAGGGGGGGACCTCATTAAGCATATCCAAATTCGCAAGATTTGACCCACACTCTTCCACGAAGACCCAAAAGATATTTATCAGACGACGGAATGATAAAACATTTCTGGTTTGTATATAAGCCATTTGAATCAAATGTGAACTCCGGTTTCTTGCAAATATTTGGATATATAATCTTCGGCTCTTTGAACTCCTCGTAATAATCGCAAGCTCTTAGTTCCCACCAGTATTCACCTTTATCAAAACGTTTTTCAGCTTTATCAGCGTATGGCTGTAAATGATTTGCGACAGCAGGGTAATTTTCTTTTATCCAATTCCACGCATTACGACCTTTACCAAAATGTTCACGTGTCCAACCATTTGGCATCAATATTAAATTCACTTCATTTTCAGGCGGTTGATAACGCTTTACGTCACGCCCTAAAAGAAATGGCTTTATAAGTTCTGCGCTATGAAGGTCTTCTGCTATGAGACGGTTTTTTGTTTCAGCATCAATGACAAATGCTTCGTTGAGTCCTGTAAGCACACCTCTGTAAATTCCCCCTTTCACATAATCACCAAGGGTAATACCAGCTTTTTGTAATTTGTTTAATAAAGCTTGCGCCTGTTCATTTACAAGCGACCAGCCTTTGTCGTCGAGAGATTTCTTTTCTACAGTAAAGGAATGTTCCGCAACATATTCGGTGAGGTTGTTGAAGTTTAGAGTTTTGACTTGAGCAGCCCCAATGCCGCTCTTTTTATCTGCCGTCTTTTTGATCCTGATGATGCACGGATATGTTGTTGCAGTCTCAAAAACGGGCAGGTCTCCAAAGTCAATGATTTCTTCAATGCGTTGTTTTTTCAGCCAGCGGCGCAACGGTTCGCCATAATTTGCCCGCATCCACTTGTTTGCAACGATGTAGCTGAACAGCTCTTTATCCTTTAACAGCGACACGCCTTTCTCGATGAAATAAGCGTACAAATCAGCAGTGCCTTGATAAACCTCATAGTGACCCTGGAAATATTCTTTAAACTCTCCAATCGTCTCTTGTCTCACATAAGGCGGATTGCCTATCACTACATCAAACCCGCCACTTGCCATTATCTCACCGAATCCAACTGATTTCGAGTTCCAGTCAAAGGGATTGATTCTGCTCTTTGTGTCGTCATCAAAGAGTTTGCCTTCGAGGATGTCATATCCGATAAGGCTGTTGCCGCATTTGATATTATTGGTTAAAGAAGGAAGCAAATGTTGCTTCTTCGGCAATATCCCTCTCTCACCTTCCAGTGCCTTGAGATAAAGGCTCATCATGGTTATTTCAACTGCATATCCACGCCGAATATATTATTTCTCAGTATCCTTGCCTTCTCGTGAATGGTTAAGCCTTCTTCAAGAACATCTCTTCTAAAATAAGGATGCTCCAAAGTTATTCTGTCTTTAGGATGCTGACGGTAATAATTGATATGATAGTCAATCAGATACTGATAAGCTCCGAGAAGGAATGAACCTGAACCACATGCGGGGTCGAGTATCTTTATCTTCTCTATCTGTTTCGGCGTTTTGCCCTCGATGGTTTTGCCGACTGTGTTTTTGACGATATAATCAACAATGTATTTCGGCGTATAGTAAACACCGCCTGCTTTTCTGACCTCCGGTTTTTCTTCAACCTTAATCCTTTGAGGTGTTATCCTTATTGTGCTTCCGAGATAACGTTCATAAATGCTGCCTAAAAGTTCAACTCCTATCGCGTCAAAGCGGTATCTGCTTTTCGGAAAATAAAGGCTCTCTATTATCTCAGCAAGGAGTACTGAATCCACGTCTGCCGTTTCACAGGCGTGAGGTTTGAAAATATCTCCGTTCAGGTCATCATTGATCTCATGAAAGAGGTCTGCAAGATGCGTCATAATGGACTTCCGTTTACCTTCTTCTTTCCATAATTCAGCGATCTCTTTTAGTTCCTTATCCGGTCTTGTTCTCCTGTCTTCCGCAATACGGATGAAAATAATCCTGTCAAGAAGTCTCTGAACGACATCATTCAAGAGCTTTACGTCAAATTCCGGATTCTGTTTGTGAATATCTTTTGCAAGCTCTGTCCGCCATATCGTGAGATCTTCAAGAAAGGATTTATCAGGAGGGATTCTGAGACGCTTGCTCTTAGTATCTTTTGGAAGTAATGCGTCAAGCGAGCCCTGCTCAACTCGCTCCTTTGACAGCTCCCACAATTTTTCGATGTTATCAGGATATTCGGTGTATTTAAAATCAAAGATAAGCCCCTCGTCCGGGAACTTCGGATTCGGCTTAAGCGAAGCGTCATAAAGTCTGAACTCTTCAAAGTCGGTAAGGATTACAAAATAAACTTCTTTTGTTGACCATGCATAGCTCTTTGCCTGAAGTATATGGTTTACATCATCAAGGGCAATAGAAGGGGCCTTTGCCTCAATAAAAAATTTGGTAGCGCCATTTATGCGGAAGTTATAATCCGGTCTGCCTGTTGTCTCAGGAGACAATTCAACAATAACGTCTCTCTCATGCGGAGGCTTCTGTGCCTTATTCTCTATATCCCAACCGAGCGCTTTGAAAAAGGGATTTAAGAAATCAATTCTGACCTGCGCTTCGGGATAGCCTTTGGAAAGATAGTGGGTTTTGTCCTTTTCGAACTTTAAAATGAGATTGTAGAGCTTTTCCCTGAATAAATTAATATCAGACATTCTGGAAATTATATCATACAAGAATATAACTTTGAGAAAGTATTTGTACTTGAATCTCTGTTAAAATTGCTCATGACGACTTCTCTCTACGTCCACATTCCGTTCTGTCTTAAGAGATGCATATACTGCGATTTTATCTCAGGCATTTATGACCCTGAAAAAGCAAAAGCCTACGTAGAGGCATTGAAGAAAGAGATAGACAATATTGCCGGCAATACACAGATTTCAACTATCTACATCGGTGGCGGAACGCC
>JAGVGM010000247.1 GCA_020057065.1 Thermodesulfovibrionia bacterium | reverse complement strand
TGATTAAAAAACTCAGTGCCTGCTTCAAAGAGGTTCTTGTTGAATATGGTCAGGTTTATCATTGTTATATTTTATTTGGCCTTGCCCTTTGAGGCGTTTGAGGGCCAATTGAGCCCTTTATGAGCCCATTGATGGCGTATTTATGGCGCAATTGAATGTCCCCATTGTCCCCATTATGTCCCCTTAGTGACGGGTTTGACGGGTTTATGATGGATTCCTTAATCATCTATCTCTGACGGGTTTGACGGGTTTATGACGGGTTTAGCCTTAGCGACAACGTAATGAGCTGCGCGCCCGAAAGCACCAACTTTTTCAAAAACACAAAGCTTTGTGAGTTGTCGAAGTTCTCTTAACGCAGTGCTCTCAGAAGTTTTTGTCATTGCTTGGTACTCGCCTGTGCTGATTCGGCCTGAAGTCTTTACATACATAACCGCCTGTATTTGCCTATCGTTCAAAATTATTTCCATAGTCGAGATTAATCCGACACCACAAACCATGTTATCAAATCAAAATTATCAGGCTTGAATTTATCTTCCAGTTTCTTTTCTTCCGGTGACCTTTTTTTGGGCACACCATCAGCAAAAATACCCTGAATTTCATCAATAGCCTTTTGGGGCACCTGCCCCTCAATCCATGCTTTGATCTTGTCGCTTAACCCTTGCAGAGCTTCCTTATCGCCTTTTTCAACGTCGTCAGGAACAACCCTGATATTGTTTTTATGTTTTCTTAATATGCCGAGTATTTCCTGGTTGTTATTGTAAGTTAAAAATCCTTTTGCGTGAGAATACAGAAGGTGGAATTCATTATACTTATGAGTGTCAGCGTCATCAGGCTTCCGGGGATAACCTAATAATGCAATAATACCTTTTGGTAATTCAGTGTATTTTTTATCAGGTTCTGCCTTGAAGCCTGTAAAGATACCGTTGGGCATTTTCTCGAAAAACTCTTTATTCTTTTGAAAAAGATCGAACAATTCCTGCCTGAACTGCTCCAGGGACAAGTCGTTCAGGCCAAGATTTTCATCACTGGTCTCAACATCTTCCCATGTAAACCGCATTTGATTGAGCATTTTTTCTGTTTGTCTTGAGACCATTGGGTTGTTTTTAACCATCTCTTCAATCTCGGGTGTCATTCTATCATCAATTTCCGTTCCAACAAGGGACATAGCTGCCATCCTGTTCTCGACTCTTGCTTTAAGCTGAAGGTAGTCCTCGTAATTTTTACCAGGCCAAAAATTGATCCCTTTTATGGATTTGTTCGGTGAGCCAATACGATCTATACGCCCCATCCGCTGAATAATCCTCACCGGGTTCCAGTGTATATCGTAATTGATCACACAATCACAATCCTGAAGGTTTTGCCCTTCACTTAAACAATCTGTTGCAATCAGGATGTCCAAAGGCTTTGCTAATTTTTTGAAAGTGTCTTTATCATGCTCTTTAATAACCTCTGTCCACTCCTCATATGTTTGAGGCGCTTCAATTCCTTTTTCATCATATATACGTGTTGTCCAGTCCTTCTCCTTGTAGAGCTTGGTATACGGCGCAAAACGCTCTAAAATTTCCTCAAACTTTTTTCCTCTATATCCGTCATCAGTTTCCGAGACAGACCCTGACACATAAGCTATTCCCGTATATCCTCGCTTCTTTAATTGATCGTACAAATATTGAGCTGTATCTTTAAATACGGTGAAGACAACCACTTTTTTGTTTTCGCGTTCTCTTCTTTTTTTCTCAATATGATCAATCAATCTCTCTAATTTAATATCCTTCACTTTATCCTCTTCCAGATCACTTTCAAATGTTTCAAGATTTGCTTTGAGTTTTTCCAGATTTATGATATCGTTTTCCAGATGCCTTTTAAACATATCAATGTTTCGGATATCCGACAGTTTAATGGGGTTCTTTTTCCCAAGAGTAAATTCACCGGCCTGTTCTGTTTCATCGTCAGTGCCGGCAAACTCGGCAGAGGTTTCCTCAAGGTCATCTTCAAAATCATTCTGCTCTGATATTTCATCCTCAAGAACTGTATCTTCTTTTGCATTAATAAAATTATTAACTTTCTGCAAAGCGTTAGTGTGATGGTTATAAATACTTTCAACTGTATTCTTCAAGGAATACCAGCTTGATTCAAGCCGCTTCATTAAAAGAATGTACATCATCTTGACCAAAAAGCCCTCACGCTGAACTTCATCTTTCAACACGCTCTCCGGCGTTATTTTTACTGTATATTTATGAGGCATATAAGCAATGAGGTTAATGGACTCAATTGCTTTCAGTAATTCTTCAAAGCCATTTAAGTTGCCTATGTTTTCAGGATTGATATATTCGTTCTCAGGATCTTCTTTATTGGGGAAGGACAAGTCGCCGAATTCGCCTTCAATCAGCTTCCTTGTTCTGGCAACAATCAATGCATCAGTAAGCGAAAAGAATTTCGGCGGCAGCGTCTGAATAAAGTCACTTATTTTTCTGTTCTCTGTCTGCTGCCATGATTTAAAATCTTTTTGAGCGGTCCGGAATATGCTCTCTAAACTGCCTATTTCCAGGGCTGTTTCTTTAAAACCGCTATCATGCCCTTTTACGATCAATTTAAACTGGTTTCTTACATCAATCAGTTTATTGTTTACCGGTGTGGCTGAAAGCTGTAATACCTTAACATCTTTATTTTTCCTTAAGATGTTTTCAACCAGAAATTTATAGCGGGAGGATTTATCATTTCGCAGGTTGTGACTCTCATCAATTACTATCAGAAGTTTAGGGTTTCCCTGAAAAAATGTATTTATCTTGTAACCATCCTCGTATGATTCTAATCTGTCGTCCTGCAAATCGGTATGATAACGAATCGTATACTTCAACCTGTCTCTCTCAAATTTTGAGAGATGTCCTTCGAGATATTGTCTCCAGTTGGCATCCAGTTTCTTAGGGCAGAACAGAAGTACCCTGTAGCCTTTCATTTCAAAGTACTTCATAACAGCCAGGGCAGTCCATGTTTTCCCTAATCCCACTGCATCAGCCAGAATAGCGCCATTATTTTTTTGAAGCATTTTGATAAGGCTGATTACTCCCTTTTGCTGGAAGGAATAAAGCAGCTTGTAAATAATAGTATCCTCTAAGTGACTTATCTCTTTTTTAAATTCAGGATCATGAGATAGCGACAAGTCCCCTTTGAATAGTTCATAAAGCACCTTGTAATAAAGTTCAAAGGGTGTGTATTTCCTATACAGGTTCTGAATGAGATTTACGATATGCTCTTTAACGCTGACTTTCGACTTATCAGGCAGTTCAATTGTCTCCAATGCATCTTTACTCAACCACAGAGACTTAAACCAGTTAGTCAGTTCCCTGAAATCATTATCATTCCCTGTGCTTGCTGAATTTAATTCGATATTGCCGGACTCTTTGATTCCAAGTCCTGCATCGGTCAAGTTGGAGCTTCCTATAATATGAAAATTCTTCCGGGTGTCAGGATCATGGTACATATAGGTCTTTGCATGGCAAAAACTTCGTTGAATGGTTTTGATAAGTACTTTTTCCTGCCTCAGAAAATCAACCGCTTTTTTTGCCGATTGATTGAGATTCAATACCTGAGTAATACCTAATGTGTCGCTAAGAAGATTTATGATCTTATCCTGCTGGTTATCTTCTTTAAGTAAATTACCGAGCACCATACGAAATCCTTCAGGATCATTTATCTCATCTTTTATTCTGGCAAGGGCGCTGACTGAAAAATATCCGGTAACTATATCGACCTTCCCCTGCTCAATGTAATTACGCAAGAAGTCGTATACTGTCGAGGGCTCGTTATCTTCTTTTTTGGTTTTGTTATCAAGTAGCATATAATTTTAGAATTATTTCAAACTGGTGCATTTCCCCTTAAAATTCAATCGCTTAATTTTAATCAAAACTGTGCTAAACAGCAAGAAAATCTTTCTGAAGTTTTTAGTGACGGGATAAGTGAAGTGGTGGGGTAATGTGAAACTTATACTTATCGTAAAAAAGTTTTGTTCACCAATTTTTGCACCATGTGTGCACCAAGATTAGAGTTATCCATAGACGCTAACTGGTTTTCTTTTTAAAAAAGAAAATGGCGGGGTGGACGGGGATCGAACCCGCGACCTCCGACGTGACAGGCCGGCGTTCTAACCAGCTGAACTACCACCCCATTTTTAGCTGTAAGCCATTAGCACTCAGCAGTCAGCTAATAAAAGCTGACCGCTAACTGCTGATCGCTGACCGCAAACAAAAATGGTAGGCGGAACAGGGCTCGAACCTGTGACCCCAGCCTTGTAAGGGCTGTGCTCTCCCAACTGAGCTACCCGCCCGATATTAAATCTTCAGGCTAATTACTATACCAGATAACCATGAGAAATTTAAAGCCTGTCATGGTTTGGGGCCCGGTTTGATAAATTATGCTTATTAAGATAAAATTACTTACTTTCTAAATTTAAGGGGTATTTTCCATGAAACATATTAAACAGATGCAGTCTGTGAAAATATTATTATTGCATTTTATAATCTTTATCTTCATTTTTGGATGCGCTTCAGATCAAACAGGAATAAAAGAAAACCAGCCGTTCAATCCTGAAGATTCTTTTAAAAAGGCAAATGATCTTATCGAAAAGAAAGATTATGAAGGGGCCCGGAAGATTCTTGAGGAAGTTAGAACAAGGGACTCCTCCCAGCAATACGCGGCGCTGGCAAA
This sequence comes from Thermodesulfovibrionia bacterium, assembly GCA_020057065.1. GTDB lineage: Bacteria > Nitrospirota > Thermodesulfovibrionia > UBA6902 > UBA6902 > SURF-23. Next base: position 12,053 of record JAGVGM010000247.1, on the reverse strand, counting down.
ACTGCGTATTGCCGATACTTATTTCGAAAATGAATCTTATGAAGAAGCTGCCGGCGAATATGAGGCCTTTCTTGGAGCAGATTCATTTAATAAATATGCTTCATATGCGCAGTACAAGCTGGCCCTGAGTTTATTTAAGCAAATAAAGACCATTGACACAAGTTATTCCACGGTGCAAAGGGCTTTAAGGGAATTTGAAAAGCTCCAGAGAAATTATCCAAGAAATCCGTACATGGACATTACTGAAAGCAGGATAAAAGGATGCCGGCAGTTGCTTGGTGAGTATGAATATTATGTGGGAGATTTTTATTATAAAAAAGGCGCTTATAACGCAGCGGCACAGCGTTTTAATGCTTTGCTTAAAGACTATCCAGGCTCAATGCAGGAACCGGAGGCATTATATTACCTCGGGCTTTCTTACATTAACATGGGGCAGCACGGCCTGGCTTTGAGTACTCTGAAAACTCTTATCGAGAAATTCCCTTCCCTGGAAATTTCCAGTGAGGCCCAAAAGCAGCTATCTTCAATTGGTTATTTGACAATAAAAAGTGACAACGTGAAGTGAAATATTATCCGGTCTTTTTAAATCTTAAGAATAAAAAAACTGTTGTGATAGGCGGCGGCACGGTTGCAGAGAGAAAAACTCGCACACTTGCAAAAGCGGGCGCTACGGTCAAAATTATAAGCCCTTCTCTTACTCACAATCTGAGAATACTCTCCCGGAGGGGAAAACTTACACATATAAAACGAAGTTATAAGAAAAAAGACACTAAAGAAGCCTTCCTTGTAATTGCCGCCACTTCTTCTCCCCGGACCAATACAACAATCGCGAGAAATGCAGAATTTTTAGTTAATGTGGTTGATACTCCTTCGGAAGGAAATTTTATCGCGCCTTCCATTGTCAGACGCGGACAGTTAACAATCGCTATTTCAACAGAAGGCGCAAGCCCGGCGATATCAAAGGCAATCAGAAAAGAAATTGAACAACTTTATGGCCGGGATTTTGCGCTCTATCTTAAGTTTGCAGAATCAGTCCGCAGGAAGGCGATGAATAAAATAACAGCTCTCAGAAAAAGAGAAAGATTTCTTAAATCCCTTGCATCAGAAAGAATATTTAAAGCTCTCAGGAATAAAGGGTTCCGCGCAGTCTCTGAAACAGTGTCAGCCTCTCTTGATAAATTTTAAATTCCTGCTGTCCTGGCTATCTCGTCGAGTATTTTTTCAGATTCACTGCGGTCTCCAAATGTCCCGACCCTTACCCCTATTGAAGTGACCTTTTGCCCCATGTCTTTCAGTGAAAGAAAAATCCTGCTCCCGTCCTTCCTGACAGCCTCAATTTCCCCTTTTGTTCCCTCGTTTAAACTGCCGGATATACTTATCTGAAGATTTGCAAGCGCTGTATTGGCTGCATCCCATGCCTTTGCATATTCGACAGGATATTGCCTTACCAGTTTTCCTTCTATGAACTTATATGTTCCTGCGCCTATCCCCGCGCCAACGCCTATTAATGCCAATTCACAACCCCATAAAACCGTTAATGACAGTATCAAGACAAGCAACCTTACAGCTCTTTTCATAAGTCCTCCTCAGTTTTTAAAATAGTAAATTAATACCAGAAATCGAGATAAATTACAAGTAGGGGCGGGTTTCAAACCCGCCCCCTACGATTATTATGCTAAAATTAACAATGTTGATTTTGTCTTTTACTCAAAAGAACTCAGACAGTATCTTTAAAAAATCAACAGAGATACTGAAAAACAGTGGTATTATAGCATATCCTACAGAAAGCTTTTATGCCCTTGGGGTTCTGGCGACAGACGAAGTCGCAATTAAAAAATTATACACGATTAAGAAAAGGCAGGCTGAAAAGCCCCTGCCGATAATTATTGGAGATATTAATTCTCTTGCATCCATCGTCAAGGGAATTCCCGCTCAGGCAGAAGACCTGATAAAAAGATACTGGCCCGGACCCTTAACTCTTATATTTGATTCTCAGGATAATATCCCTGATTTACTAACCGGGAATAAAAAAAAGCTCGCAGTAAGAATACCCGGTGAAAGCGTGGCCCTTCATCTGGCGAGGGCGCTGCGATTGCCTGTTACATCTACCAGCGCTAATCCTTCAGGGCAGCCTCCTGCAAAGGAGATCGGCTCAATCATAAAATATTTTGGTGATAAGATAGATTTAATTATAGATGCAGGGAAGACCCCGGGCGGGAAACCGTCTACAATTATTGATGTTACCATTACACCGCCGAAAGTGTTGAGAGAAGGGAGTATAGTATTTAAATAGGGTGTACCCCATTAGAAGGACGAAGGGCTTCTAATGGGTTTATATTACCAGCATCAACGCTTTATAAATCAGCCAAGCCAGGATTGCGCACATTGGTAAAGTAAGGATCCATGCCATTACGATATTTTTTGCAATGCCCCATCTGACAGCAGAGGCCCTTTTGGTTGATCCGACTCCCAAAATTGTTGAGGAAATTATATGGGTTGTGGAGAGAGGAAGTCCTATGCTTGATGCAACTTCTATCACTGTAGCAGCCGACGCCTCTGCTGCAAACCCGTGAATAGGCTGCAGGTGTACAAGACGCATACCAAGTGTTTTTATAATTCTCCACCCGCCGAGCGCGGTGCCAAGCGCCATAGCTGTTGCGCACAGTATCATAGTCCATAAGGGTACATGAAAGTCAGGGAGCTTATAATAACTTACGAGCGCCATTGTTATGATGCCCATTGTCTTTTGAGCATCATTATTGCCATGACTAAATGCCATATAAGCTGCTGACATTATCTGTGCTCTGTTAAAGAATGAATTCACAAAGGCAATCGGAGACCTTCCGAACAGCCACATGAGTAACCGCATCAGGAGATAGCCAAGCAATAAACCGACTATCGGAGAAATAATAAGTCCAAGTAATACCTTATATACACCTTTCTGAATTATTACTTCTACTCCGGCAGTTGCTACAGCCGCACCGAGTATGCTTGCCAATAGAGCGTGGCTTGAAGATGTAGGCAATCCAAAATACCATGTGATAAGGTCCCATATAATAGCGGAAAGAAGAGCGGCAACAACCGTAAGTTGAGTGATAGTTGCAGTCTCAACGAGTCCGACCCCAACTGTTTTAGCTACCGCAGTGCCCGTCAGGGCTCCAACCAGATTAAGTATTGCAGCCATTGAAACTGCTGCTCTTGGGGTTAAAACCCTTGTTGATACTGATGTGGCTATTGCGTTTGCTGTATCGTGAAAGCCATTAATGAAATCAAAAATTGTAGCAAGTACTATTACACATACGAGGAGAAAATATGTATCATGCATGTTTAAGGACTATGCCTTCGAGGATGTTTGCAACGTCTTCGCATTTGTCGCTGGCGTCTTCGAGATGTTCGTAAACCTCTTTCCACTTAATGACAATGATGGGGTCTTTTATATTATCAAATAATTTAACAAGCGCTTCCCTGAAAATCCTGTCACACCTGTTCTCAAGCCTGTTTATTTCAATGCAATATTCCTGGATATATGAATATTTCTTGTCTTTCAGGCAACTAATAGCTTTTATAATGATCTCAGTGGTTTCATGAAGGGTCTTCGCCAGTTCAGCAGCCTCCGGCAGGGGATTATTTAACTTAAATAAAACGGCCCGGTCCGCCGAGGCCCAGATCAAATCAAGGACATCATCCAGACGGCTGATAAGAGAGTGAATATCCTCCCTGTCAAGAGGCGTAATAAAAGTTTTATTAAGCCTGCGCAGAACTTCGTGGGTAAGCATGTCTCCTTCCTGCTCAGCTTCATATATCTCTTTTGCCTTTACCTCAGCAACTCCGAAATTATCCATCATTTCTACAAGCGAAATTGCACCTCTATTGACATTCAGAGCGGCCTTTTCGAACATCTCAAAAAAATTGATTTCTTTAGGGAAAATTTTCTTTATCATTATTGTTCCATCCTTAATCTGTGTGGTTAAAAGGATACTAAAATATCCGATTAAAGTCAATTGTACAAAGGGCTTATTGTATTAGAAAATCGACTTAAATATGAGGGAAAACTCAATCGCTTTACGTTAGATTAATTAGAGTTTGTTTATACACCCTAATTATACACCCTAATTAGTAATGGTTACCCAAGGCCCTCATATTTTTTCATCCTCCAGTATTCTGCATTGAGGGTCTCAACGATATAATCGATCCTGCGGGTTCTTATCAGCTTGCCGAAAGCATCGAGAAAAACCTTTGGATGTCTGAAAAGTATAGTGAACAGTATTGAGTAAAAGCTTATGTTGCTCTTCCTGGTAAAATAATTTTTTACAAAGAAGGCGTTCTGCAGTTTTCTGCGGATATCTCTGAGTTCCTCTTTCTGAAAAGTTATTGCCATCAGCGGAAGCTCAGGCTGTCTGTGCGCCCATATCTCGGAGAACGGCAGATTCGGGTCCAGCCATCCGTTCTTGATCGCCATATCATAAATGTCCGTTCCCGGATAAGGCGTTAGAAAATAGAAGGCTGTATAGTCTGCATTAATATCTTTTGCCACCTGAAAACTCTGCTCTATGTCCTCTTTTGTTTCCTCCGGATTTCCGATAATGAATGTTGCAAGTGTTCTGATGTCAAGATCCTGACAAAGTTTGAAAGAATATTTGATCTGCGCAGTCCTGTCTCCGGCGCCGCCCTTGCCCAAAACCCTGAGAATCTTTTCGGAGCCGCTTTCAACACCGAAATCGAGCTGGACCAAGCCTGATTCTTTCATCAATTTCATTAATGTCATGTCTGTCTGGTCCACCCTTGACTGGCAGCCCCATTTGATGTTCAGGTTTCTGCGCTTCAACTCATGGCAATATTCCGTTACCCATTTAGGACTCAACGTGAAGGTATCATCACAGTAATAAATCCCTTTTATGTCGTGATTATTATAGAGATGCTCTATTTCATCAACAACGTTTTTAACCGAGCGTCTCCTTGTCTTTCTGCCAAAAATATTATGACTGCCGCAGTATATGCATTTAAATGGGCAGCCCCTGCTTGTAACAATTGTGGTCTGGTTTTTAGTTGCATAGCCCCTGATTATTCCCGGCGGCATGAGATAGGGCTTCATGTCTATTAAATGGCGTGCGGGGAATGGGATTGTGTCAAGATCCTGTATCATGTCACGTCTGCCGTTGTCTATAATAGTGCCGTTATCACGGTACATCACGCCTTTTACCCCAGCAAGACCTTCTTTATTCCCCAGTTTCTGACATGCTTCAACAATAGTGTCTTCTCCTTCTCCTACAACGATAAAGTCCACACCAAACTCTTCCAATGTCTCTTTGGGCTTGACAGTTGTATGAACACCGCCAGCGCAGAATATTTTATTGGGCAGTTCTTTTTTCAGGTCTTGCATCAGGTGTAAAGCTCTCTGGTATCCTACGGTCAGGAAACTGAGTCCTATCAGGTCAGGATTAAAATCCTTTATATCTTTCAACATACTTGCCTGATATTCGGGGTCTGAATCATAAATCTGTACGGCGTGCCCTGCCTTCTCCAAGACAGCGGCAATATACATAAGCCCTAAAGGCGGAACAACATTATTGCCATCTAAAACCTGTGCATTTACTAAAGTGACTCTCATAATTCACTTCCCCTTTTTTTAGTTAATTTTTAACCACAGACATGACACCCGGATGCAACTTTCAGGGGTTTTGTGCCTTTCATGGTTACTGAATAAAACTGTATAAACTCTACTTTTTTATAGAGATAGTTCTTCGTTAATTGAACGTCGGGGAACCCTGCGTTTTCCGCCGCCTCTTTAAACCTCATATCCGTAAGCGCTCCGGAAAGACATGCATTCCATAGTTCCTTGTCTCTTTTCAGGTAGCCCGGCACAGGCTTGTCAGAAACAATATCGGAAATAATAAATCTGCCGCCAGGTTTCAATATCCTGTATATTTCATCAAGCACCTTTGTCTTGTCCTCCGTTAAATTAATAACACAATTGGATATGACAAGGTCCACCGAATTGCTTTCAACAGGGAGTTCCATAATATTCCCTTTTCTAAACTCTACGACATTGTATCCCAAAACTTTAGCAACCTTCTCTGCATTGGCAGTTGCTGTTTCCACCATTTCATCGGTCATGTCTATGCCGATCACCTTCCCTGTTCTGCCGAGTTTTTTTGCGGCTATAAAACAGTCAATGCCGCCGCCCGCGCCCAAATCCACAATAGTCTCGCCTTCTTTTATATCTGCAAGGGCCGCTGGATTTCCGCATCCATATGAAACTTCCAGTACCTCATTGGGAATATGCTTAAGTTCTTTCGGATCATAGCCGGTGGGACAATAGTAATCAGCTACAGGCATATATGCAGCTTTAGAGAATTTTTTCTTCACTGTCCTGGTCACGTGACCTTTTATCTCCGGCTTGCAAACTTCCTCATCATCTTCAACGTCAACTGACAGAACACATGAACAGTGGTAGCATCCGACCTCAAAATCCTTGTCAATTGACTTAATTCCTGCGCCCAGATGCGACGGGAGTTTTGAATCCATCGCATTATAGACAATGGGGGTGGAATAGCCTTTTACATTTTGCTGAGGAACACCCTCAGAAGCCAATTCCCAAATAATGTCTTTAAATAATGACTTATAAGTGGAACAATACGGGTCACAGGCTGTAACAGAACCTTGGCCCTTATCGACTTCACTTGCATAATAACTGTGAGAGGTGCATCCGCCGCCGCAGAAGTACTGAAGATAGCAGGAGCTGCATTCAGTCTTATCGTGAACGCTGTTTCCCCTGCCTCTTATCATAACCTTAGAATCAAGCCAGATTTCCTTTAAAGATTTTTTTCTTACAGACCCTGCATCAAATTTCGGATCGCCATTCAAAGAAGCGCATGGATATACATGACCATCTGCATTCACACAAATTTTTTCATAACAATTGTTGCAAAGGTCATTTTTCCGCCCTCTCTTGGCGCGAACGCGGACCTTTAGAGATTCGATATTGTCTAGAATAACTTCCTGTTCTTTGTATGACTTCTTAAGATTTTTCATTATATTGGCAATTCTATCTGACGGTACAAGTAGTTCGTTTACATTATTTGCACCCCGTCCCTTTGAATGCATCCAGAGAAGATTGTGCTCTTTTATGCCAAGTTTTGATAAGAAGCGGGAGGTCCTTGCGATCTCCTTTTCATTGTATTTACTGATTGCAGTGGAGATAATAGGGACTATTCCTATGCCGATCAGTTTTTTGATCCCGTTCAGGGCCGCATCAAAACTTCCCTCGCCGCGCAATTTATCATGAATTTCGGCGTTGGGCCCTTCCAGACTTACCTGAAGGAGAAGTTTGGGGCTCATCACCTTTTTCAAAGCTTCTATCTTTTTATCGTCAAAGAGTGTGGCGTTTGTGAGTACAATGAGATCACGATTTTTCGTTTTTGTAATATACTTTATAAGCTCAAAAATCCCATCTTTTATAAACGGTTCGCCGCCTGTGATGTAAAACCGTTTAACCCCGAGTTTTATCGCTTCGTCTACAATCTCTTTAATCTCTTCTGTAGTTAATTCCTTTTTCAGGCTTGTTCCTGCACTAACAAGACAGTGCTTGCACCTCAGATTACAGGCAAGTGTAGAATATATCCAGAGTTCATCTAACTTGTATGGGGCGATTGCTTTGCTTCTGCCTGGATATTCGGGTCTACTGAGTTTTTTATCAGATACAAACTCAAGCAGTCCTGCTGCACTGAGAAATTCTGAAACCTCGCTTTTTACCTGTTCCCTATTGGAAGGATTGTATTTTTTACAAATAGCTTCCTGAATCCCGGATACCGAATGTTTGCCGTCACAAAGCCTGATTATCTCCGCTCCTGTATTATTAACACTGATCCAGTTCGGCATGTCAGGATCTATAAAGAGGGATATCCCGTTTTTTCGTTTTTCTATATATTCGGGTGAAAATAAAATGTCATTTTCTTTAAAGGTCCTGAGAGAAGGCTTTGCAACCTTCCAGTGATCCAGACTGTACTTCTTGATTCTTTCGTCTCTTTTTGTCCCGCAACAACCTTGTGCCATTTATAACTCCAGTAAGTAAATTTACATTTGTTCTTTATTTTTCAATAAGTTCATATGATCAAAAGTCTTCTATGGTATTTTTAGAACTAATAAATTTAATTTAAGAATTGCAAGTACATAAGTCAAGCCAACCTTTTTAATATTAATAAATTAAACGTAGCCTCCTTTAGAATATATGAGGAATATTACTCTTCGTTATTTGACAGGAGCAGATTCCAAAAACGTGAGATATAAAAAAAGAGGAATTTATATACATAAGGGAAATACTCGCTTAACAATATTAATTATAACTGTTTTAATAACGAATTAACAATCTGTGTCAAAATCTATGGAATTTCGTATATTTATTATTTTAAAACAGTTAGAATTTATGATATAACTTCTATGTAAGATTATTTTGGGGGAGCTTTAATAATGAGAATAGGTTTTATTGGTCTTGGTAAAATGGGAATGAATATGGTGGAGCGCTTGCTGAACAGCGGTCATGAGGTCGTTGCATATGCGAGGACTCAGGATACTGTAAAAACAGCAGAAGAAAAAGGGGCTATCGGGGCTAAATCTTTACAGGATGTATTGAGTAAACTGAAAAAACCGAAGATCATCTGGCTAATGGTCCCTGCAGGGGATGCAACAGAGGAAACGATCAACATCACAGCTTCTTTTTTGGAAGAAGGTGATATAGTGATTGACGGAGGAAATTCTTTTTATAAAGACTCCATTCGCCGGGCGGGGGCATTGGCAAAAAGGAAAATATCTTTCATTGACGCCGGTACGAGTGGAGGAATATGGGGACTTAAATTGGGCTACTGTTTAATGATTGGAGGGGATAAAGATGTTTTCAGGAGCCTGGAGCCAATATTCAGATCCCTGGCGCCTGAAAATGGTTACGCCCATGTAGGCCCCAATGGAGCCGGTCATTTTGTAAAGATGGTACATAATGGGATCGAATATGCATTGCTTCAGGGATATGCCGAGGGATTTGAGATCCTTCATTCAAAGAAAGAGTTTAACCTCGATCTTCAAAATATTGCCGGACTATGGAATCAAGGCAGTGTCATACGCTCATGGTTACTGGAGCTTGCAGAAAATGCCTTTAAAAATGATCCGTCCCTGTCTTCAATCAAGGGATTTGTGGAAGACTCCGGCGAGGGCCGCTGGACTGTTGCTGAAGCAATAGAACAGGACGTTCCCGCACCTGTTATTACATTATCCCTGCTGGAAAGGCTTCGTTCACGGCAGGATGAGTCATTCAGCGCCAGGGTAATTGCAGCGCTGCGCAATGAATTCGGAGGTCATGGGGTAAAGAAAGTTGACTAACAGGCAAGACATTTCTAATGAAAATTCCGCACAGCTCTGCGAGATCGCCCCTGAAAAATTTGACATCGAGCCATTCACACTGGTCATATTCGGGGGGACAGGCGATCTTAGCAGACGCAAACTGCTACCCACTCTCTTTCATCTCTGTCACGATCAAAATCTCTCTGAAGATTTTGCGATCATCGGGATCGGCTCCACAGGCCGATCGGATGATGATTACCGCGCCTTTGTAAAACGATCCATTGAGGAATACAGTGAAGAGATCATTCATTGGCCCTGTTGGGAGCGTTTTAGCCGGAAACTTTTTTATGTCTCAGGACGCTTTGATGATAAGAACAGCTACAAAAAACTTTTTGAACGACTTACGGAGCTTGCTAAGCCAAATAGCATTGGGATAAAAGAGGTGATCTACTATATGGCCGTCCCGCCCCAGTTCCTTTCTGGCATTATCAGCGGGCTATCAGTCTGCAATCTTTGTAAAGGGGCCTTCAGTACCAGGCTGGTTGTTGAAAAGCCTTTCGGGCAGGACAGAAGATCTGCTTCTGAACTCAACAACATGATCGCAGCGGCTTTTGATGAGAGCCAGATATACCGAATTGACCATTACCTTGGAAAAGAGACCGTTCAGAATATTCTTTTTTTCAGGTTCGCAAACAGCATCTTTGAACCGTTATGGAACCGGCGCTATATTGATCATGTGCAATTAACCGTTGCAGAATCTATAGGGATCGGGCACAGGGCGCAATTTTATGAAAATGCAGGTGTCATAAGGGATATTGTACAGAACCATATGATGCAGCTCCTTTCACTGGTTGCCATGGAACCGGCGATCGGTTTTGAAGCGGATCATATCCGTGATGAAAAAGTTAAGGTTTACCGTACGATGAGGGTCATGGACAAAGACTACATAGACAAATTTACTGTACGCGGTCAATATGGGGCCGGAGAGATAAATGAAGAAAAAGTTCCCGCTTACCGCAATGAGGAGAATGTCGCATCGAATTCGAACACTTCGACCTTTTTTGCCGGTAAGTTTTATATCAACAACTGGCGCTGGGCAGGCGTTCCATTCTATCTGCGCTCAGGGAAACGGCTGAAAAAACGGATCACTGAGATCAGCATCCATTTTAAACAGCCGCCGCTTAAACTGTTCAGCGCTGTTTGTGAGATCAAGGAACCTAACTTCCTTGTGCTGGGGATACAGCCGCACGAAAAGATCTCATTGCATTTAGGCGTTAAGCATCCGGGCATCGGTAAACAGCTTTATCCGGTTAATATGGATTTTGATTATGAACGGGATTTCGATATAAATGTCCATTTCCCCCTTCCTTATGAAAGGTTGCTGATAGACTGCATTAAGGGAGACCAAACGCTTTTTGCAAGGCAGGACGGGATAGAGGCCATGTGGGCTGTTGTGGACCCGATAATAAAAAGATGGGAAGAAAGCCCTGCTGACGATTTCCCCAATTACGCTTCAGGTACCTGGGGACCCGAAAAAGCGGATGAATTACTCATGCGCGACGGACGTCAGTGGCGGATATGGTAAAACAAGCTATCAGCAATCAGCGGTCAGCTCAGTCAGTCCCAGATTTTTTCGCTGAAAGCTGATAGCTGAACGCTGACAGCCGGGAGGAGACAGATACCATAGTCTGCAATAAAGATGAATAATAAGAAAATAATCATCTTCAAGACAATTGATAATATAGCGGATTTTGTTATTGCTCAATGGAAAACAATTTCTGAAAAGGCAATAAAAGAAAAGAAATGCTTCACAGTGGCTTTATCCGGCGGTAAGACACCTGTATTCCTTTATAAAAAGCTTTCGCACAAAAGAACACTGCCCTGGAATAAAACCCATGTATTCCTGACAGACGAGCGTTATGTGCCTTATGAAGATGAAGAAAACAACCTTCATATGATAAACAATATCCTCTTGACCCGCGTCAGTATACCGAAAGAAAATGTACATCCCATTTCAACATCAGAGGTTACTCCACTGGAATCAGCAGAAAGATATGAGGAAGATTTAATTTCTTTCTTCAGGATAGCAGAAACCAGGTTCCCGAATTTTGATCTCATACTGCTCGGTATCGGCGAAGACGGACATACGGCGTCTCTTTTTCCTGAAACCCCGTCTCTTAAAGATACAAGGCACTTTGCCGTGACAGGCACAACGAAGGATAAGACAAAAATGGACCGGATAACAATTACATTGCCTGTGATCAACAAAGCAGAAAATATTATTTTTTTAGTAACAGGCGGTAATAAGGCAAAAATAGTAAAAGATGTAATTCAAGGGAAAAACATTTTGCTTCCCGCTGCATTGGTGAAGCCGGAAAAAGGGAACCTGTTCTTTTTGCTTGATGAAAGCGCAGGAGCGCTTTTGAAAAGCAGCAAACAGCTATAGAATGTCATTCCCGCGAAAGCGGGAATCCAGAAAAAATGTAGGGGCAATTCATGAATTGCCCCTACTGGACTCCGGGTCAAGCCCGGAATGACATAACTGACACAACCCTGAAGAACATTTATCATATTTTGTAAAAAATAAGCATGGAAAGGAGAATATACTATGTCAAAAGTAAAAGATACCCAGGAGAATTTTGATATCTGTATGGAATACTGCAAACCCTGCCTTACATACTCCGATATAGAAGGGGAAGGATTATTCTGTGCAAGGGGAAAGA
>JAGVGM010000093.1 GCA_020057065.1 Thermodesulfovibrionia bacterium | reverse complement strand
CATCAAAAAAGAACAATGGATCAGGTACATTCTCAAAGGGTAGTATCTTAAGGCCAAAATGTTCAGTGTACATAGTATTTAAAATTCCTTGTTCTCAGGAATGAGAGTTACCTCAACCCTGCGGTTCTTAGCCCTTCCCTCATCTGTATCATTGGTGGCTTTTCCCTTGATCTTTCGGTAGTGACTTGCGACCCTTAACTCAGCCCAGTTGCTTGATATATCGGGAATTTCAAATCATTTCTTTAATTATATAGAATTTTCAAGCCTTGCTTTGGGACAGTTTATTTTGTGTCTGTTTATAAACTGCCATTTTTTATTTTTGTCATACCCGAAGTCTGTAATCGGGTATCCAGAACTTATTTATAAAACTGGATTCCGGCTTAAGGACTGCCGGAATGACATACAGACGAACAGAGTTTATAAACAGACTCTATTTAAAGCCCTCATTCATTTCAAGTTATTTTGATAATGAGTATCCCTGACCAGGCATTACTGATGCCTTAACTGCGATAATACCGGATAATGTAAAAAATAGAATAGAACGGCAAATAATGAAGTTACGCATAATAACTTAAACTTTTCCCTTATCATTATCTTGCATGATTTAGTGTAATATTTCAATATATAACGTTAAAAATTAAGCTGTTAAAGTTATTGACTTCATAATCTGCTATAATTTATAAAACGAAAACTGAAAGCAAAAAAAAGAGGAGATATATTCTTTGGTAGAGGTCAATGCTGTTTATGTTTTAATTGCACGGGATTTCAAAAAGTTTATCAGAGAGAAGAGCCGTCTGATCTCTACCCTTGCGCGGCCGCTTATCTGGCTCTTTCTCGTAGGCAGCGGGATGTCAAGGTTTGTATCCCCGGATATCGGGGTGTCATATATGCAGTTCATATTCCCCGGCATACTCGGCATGACAATCCTGTTCAGTTCGATACTTTCTTCAATATCCATTATCTGGGATAAAGAATTTGGTCTAATGAAAGAAATCCTTGTTGCGCCTGTATCAAGGTTTTCAATTGTTATCGGTAAGGCCTTGAGCGGAACGATCATATCTTCCATACAGGCAACAGTAATACTCATGCTCTTCCCTTTTCTTGGAATTAAACTGGGCCTTCTGTCAATTCCCTTCACCATTGCGATCGCTTTTCTTCTTGCCTTCTGCATATCATCATTAGGCATCATCATTGCAACATTTTATGACAGCATGGAAAGCTTCAGCGCTATCATGAATTTTATAGTAATGCCTATGTTCTTCCTGTCCGGAGCCATGTACCCTGTAAAAAATCTGCCTGACATATTAAAGTGGATATCAAAGATAAATCCGTTGACTTTCGGGATAGATGCCTTAAAACATTCCATACTTAAAGATTCTGCGATATTCGATTTTACGCTATTCGTTGATCTGAGCGTTCTGACAGTCCTGTCAGTAGTCTTTGTTTTATTGGCAGGGATCTTGTTTGAACGAAAGAAATAGAAGGAGGTGCACTATCTCAGGACAGGAACCGCTGTATAATGAATCCCACCTTGCCGTGTAGGAAAAACTTTAATTCCTTATAATTCAAGTGGGTGCCTTGAAAGCAAGATCAGGCATTTCCTTATAGGCTGCTCAACACTTACTTTACGCCAGCTCCCAAAATTTATATGGTAGGAATAAGCTTCTACCCCTATCACCAGCAAGGCAGGTATTATTATGCCTTGATTATAGTTAACAACAAAACAATTCATTTATCAAATTAATTCTTATTATCAATTCCTAAGCCAATTTAATAGTGTCCGGTTTCATTAGCAATTTTTCAATCCACGCCCCCGCGCGCGGGGCGAGTGATCTTCCCCCGATTTCTTAAGCTTCTTCAATTCCTTGACTGCTTCAAGGAATTGCCGCTCTACCGGAGACGGCTCATTCAGCCGCACCTTACTGTATTGTTCATATTCATCGTGTGCTTTTTCCAATGCCTTATCATGGCTGATCTTCCCTGCATGAGTTAGAATGTTCCGTTCATTGAGCTTAAGAAAATCGTCAAGTTTCGAGATCCAATCGCGCATATACACAGGCTTGCGATTCAGCGCCTGAAGCTCAGCAAAGTCAAGATACATGCTGACAATCCGGTTAAGTATATTCAGCTCTTTTTCATTCAGATAGTTTTTGGCGATCTCGGCATCCGTATTCCGTGGTTTATCTCCTGACCATGCAGTCATTCCCATGTTCGGCTTTGCTGCATCTGCCCTGCTATAAATGATCTCGGCAGCAGTATGCCCGTGCGCGGCCCAGTGCATTTTGTTTTGCACTACAGTAAAGAACTGCTGCGAAAAATCAGTACCGGGGTTATAGTCAATACTGGTAGCGTAGATATCCAATACCTTGCGCCAAAAGACCTTTTCAGAGGAACGGATGTCCCGAATGCGAGACAGCAGTTCATCAAAGTAATTGCCGCCCCCGGCTTGCTTCAACCGCTCGTCGTCCATCGTGAAACCTTTGATAATGTATTCCCGCAGCCGTTGGGTAGCCCATTGGCGAAAGCGTGTGGCAACATGAGATTTAATTCTATATCCCACTGAAATAATGGCGTCTAAATTATAGAATTGTTGTTTACGTTCTACCTGTCTGTTTCCCTCAATTTGAACTTGTAAGAAATCCTTACAAGTTGCCGTCTCATCTAATTCGTCTTCGTTAAAGATGTTTTTCAGGTGTATGGTAATGTTTTGCGAAGTTGTCTGGAACAACTCAGCCATATGCTTCTGAGTCAACCAGACAGTCTCATCCTGCAGCCGTACTTCAAGCCTGATTTTGCCGTCGTCTGTCTGATAAAAAAGTAAATTGCTTTTAATTGGTATGCTGTCTCCCTTTTTCTTCATAGGCATCTTTTTATTTCTCCTCCGTCACCGTCAGCGGCAGTTATCCGGAATTTCCGGATAACTGATTCAGGTGCAAGCTCCCCCTCTTCAAAGATATTTTTAATGTGTTCATTAATTGTCCTGACATCTTTCTGAAACAGTTCAGCCATGAGCTTCTGACTTAGCCAAACTGTTTCATCCTGAAGATGCACTTCAATTCTGGTTTTCCCGTCCTCTGTCTGATACAGAATCAAATCACTTTTGACTGGAATGTTTTCTTTCTTTTTCTTCATGGGCATTCCTATTCTGCATTGTTCTACTGTTTTCGTAATGCGCTTGCTTTACCTGGAGATAGTGTCTTTTTCACTGCATGGTTCATGATAACCCTTTGTGAAGACCACAGTATTTGCCGGTATTGCCTCAGCGTTCTTCTGCTCATCTGCATCTGCTTTAATGATCTTGACTTCATCCTCACCGATTTTAAGGCTCGCTTCTGGAAGAGTTCCCTTATAATCAGAGAACTGACTGGGCGATCTATCTTCGTTCTTCACCTCATCTTTCAATGCAATCTTTAGCATGTCAAACAAGCGGTGAGAAGGTGTGCTATTGGTGTCAGGTCTACATATTACAGATTTTTCATGAAGAATGTAGACCTGACACCACTCAGCACCCAGAATAAATCTCATTAACAGCTTCTTTGCTTTTTGCCATGCCTGAATATCTTCAAATCTCTCTATCTTCGCTATCAGTCCAGTTTCCTTCCCAGCCTCTTAACCTTTCCAGAAGTCGTAAGATAATTTTCTTTTGAAACAACCCGCCTGCCCGTCTTTTTCTCAAGGTCTCTCCGCGCCTTGCCTGCAACTTCGCTGACCTATTGAGCCGGATCATTTGAATCAGTCAATGATTCAATAACATCATTGATCACAAACCACCATTCATTCTTATGAATCGTCTTTCTGATTTCCTTGCCTCTAAAAACTGCAATGTTTGTTTCCATTCGTCCCCTCCTGATTGGATATCACAATTTGTGACTTCAGGTTATTTTTGACATCCCGATTTATATTTCTGATCTCAGACTTTCCCCTTATCTGTGACACAAAGTCTTCATAAAAGTTTCCCTCAAAATATTGTCATATCTTAGTAGACATGTGTCTATATTGTAAAGAAATTTCTTGGCTCTTAGCATTCAGCCGTCAGATCCCATGCTATCTTCTAACCACTCGATTTTTTCTTGGTTTCAGTTAGGGGGGTAACCGCGGAATGTTTAAGTGTGAGCTCAGGAGCCTGTCTGACCCCTTATAATGATTAAAAAGCAATGGTGCCGGAGGGGGGACTTGAACCCCCACGAGGTTGCCCTCAGTGAATTTTGAGTCCACCGCGTCTGCCATTCCACCACTCCGGCGTGTTAGCTGTTAGCAGTTAGCTGTCAGCATTCAGCTTAAAAATAAATCCTATCCTTTTGCTGACCGCTGAAAGCTGACGGCTGACAGCTTTACTACCATGACAATTAAGATAAATAAACTGTCGGATAATATCAAGAGACACAGAGTTCGTAGTTCAGCCTTCGAGCACTTCGGCGAAGTATGCTACTACGGAGAACGGGGCACGGGAATGACAAAAAAGCGGACATTATTTAAGCGTGAGTCAATAGTTGCTCCTGTAAACGTAGTTTTTAGATAAGCTCCACGGTCAAAAAAGATATTCCCCCTTACAGTTCAGATGGTTTTCAGTTTTATTTTAATGAGATAACGCACTTGACCCGGTTAAAGTTTCGCCTCGTTTTTACCGATTACTATAAGTAGATTTAGTTCAGGGAAACGCATGAGAAAGATGAAAGCATTAATCTTTTAAAGACTTACAAGGAAAAGTAAGATATGTTTGTAATAATAGGAATGGTAGTTGTCCTTGCATCTGTTGTAGGTGGTTATCTCCTGGAACATGGAAACATCAGTCTTCTTTTTCAGCCGGTTGAGCTTCTCATTATTGGCGGCGCTGCGCTCGGGGGCTTCATTATTCAATCTCCCCAAAAAATAATAGGTCTCGTTTTAAAAAATGTCATGAGAGTTTTTTCAGCCAAGAGTACGAGCAAAAGTGAATTTCTTGAGGTCCTTGGAGTCCTGAACTCAGTATTCAGTAAAATGAGAAAGGAAGGTCTTATAGCGATTGAAGCTGATATTGAAAATCCCGAACAAAGCCCCATATTCAGCAAATATCCGAGTATTCTCAAAAATCATCATGCTGTTACTTTCATATGTGACAATCTCAAGGTAATCATATCGACTAATGTGGCCTCACATGAGCTTGAAAATATTATGGATCTCGAGATGGAGACGCATCATCACGAAGCAATGGCACCGGCCCACAGTGTCACTAAGATCGCCGACGGCCTGCCTGCTCTCGGTATTGTTGCTGCGGTCCTTGGGGTCGTTCTTACAATGGCAAAAATCTCTGAGCCTCCGGAAGTGCTCGGACACAGTATCGGAGCAGCGCTTGTCGGAACATTTCTCGGTGTTTTATTGAGTTATGGATTCGTGGGTCCGATAGGTACACATCTCGAACACATTGCCAATAACGATATGGTCCTTTTTCAGGTCATCAAGATTGCGCTTGTATCCTTTGTCGGAGGTGCAGCGCCGCAAATTGCAGTTGAGTATGCAAGACGTGTTATTCCTTCAGATGCAAAACCAGGCTTTACCGAGCTTGAAGACGCTATCAGAAAATGAGTAAACCCAAAGCAATAATAATTAAAAAAATTAAAAAAAATGCTGGGGGGGGACACCATGGAGGCGCATGGAAGGTTGCTTATGCTGATTTTGTAACTGCAATGATGGCATTTTTTTTACTGATGTGGCTCTTAAATATGACATCTGATGAAAAAAGGGCACGTCTTTCCCAATACTTTAAATACTTCAGCATTTATGACCAGGGCGGCACCTCCTTTATGGAAAAATCAAGTGAGATCTTTGCTGAATCCGGAGAATCCTCGCAGAAGGCCCTTAAAGGAAATGGAGAACTCAATATTAAAGACATGGAAAAGGAACTGAAAAAAGGCATAATGGGCAAAATGGAGGACGCAAAAGATCAGGTGCTGATCGATACCGTGGATGAAGGGGTCCGCATTCAGATGATAGACAAGGACGGCAGTCCTATGTTTGAGAGCGGCAGCAATAAATTAACACCAAAGGCAAAACAGATCCTGCATGTTATCGGTGAGAACATAAACAAACTTCCTAATATGATCAGCATTGAAGGACATACTGACTCCATGCAGTATGCAAAAAGCGATTACAGCAACTGGGAACTTTCGACCGAACGGGCCTCATCAGCAAGAAAAGAGCTTGAGGCCAACGGCCTTGATACGAAAAGAATTGATCGTGTCTCAGGCTATGCTGATAAAGATCTCCTCATTAAAGATGATCCTCAGGACCCAAGGAACAGGCGCATCACCATTATTTTGAAAGCTCCATCTCTTGATGAGACCAAATCCCCTGTAAAAACCGACCCGCTAAAGAACACTGAAAGTCTTTTAGAAAATAAAGATGAAAGCAACCCCGGTGTAATACTAAATAAATTTGAAGAGAATCTTTCGCTGATAAAAAGCGGGATGACTGCAGAGGAAAAGAAAAAAGAGGCCGCTGCCGCTAATGCAAAAGGCGGAAGCGCCCCTGTTGAGACAAAAGAATTTATGGGGCCTGAAAAGAAAGATTGGGGAGCTGTGATCAAGAAAGACGAATGGAGTCCTGTAATGAAAGATGAATTCAGCCCTGTGATCAAAAATAATACCGCTGTTAAAAATGATAATTCTATCCCGGTACAGAAACCGGACAACAGCAAACCCGTACTCAAGAATATTCAAATACCTGCGGTAACAAAAGATACATCAAAACAGGTTATACGAGAGATTGAAAAAAGCACATACGATTACCTCATTAAAAGCTCCAAAACAAAGAAGACGGAAGACAGCACTGCCGTAAAAAAAGAAACTGGAACTGCGTTAAATGAACAAAACAAAGATGCTGCGAAAAAACCCTCAATAATAAAAGAGCTTTCAACGCCTGTTATTTCAAAGGACGACCTGTTTAAATAATTAGAGTCTGTGTATAAATTGCAAGTTTTCAATTTCGTCATGCCCGAAGTCTGTAATGGGGCATCCAGAACTTGTTAAAAAAACTGAGATGCTTTCTAAAAGAGAGAAGGCCAGATGCCTGAATAATAATTACAAACAAAATGTCTTTCTTCAACGAAATAGAGTACAGTTTTTATCTATTACTAAAAATTGATACTTAACAATAACTAACGGATATCGTGGCCTTTCAGCTATGGTTTCTGTATTGCTTTTACCTGATAGCAATAATTTTAGATGACCTTACGTTCGATGATAACAGGTTGAAAGCGTAATTTCGATTTGATCGAAGGGATAACAAAGAAGGAGTGTAACGTATCTTAAATATGCTATAAGTAAGCAACAGATCAGACGTTGAAAGGGAATTCGTTGGCTTGCAAAATAAAAGGCTTCAATATATACTGTTGATATATACTTAAATGGAGGTGCACTGTGAAAACTGCAAAGCTTTTTCAAAATGGCCAGAGTCAGGCTGTGCGTTTACCAAAAGAATTCAGATTTAAGGATGACTATGTTTTTGTGAAGAAGACGGGAAATGTTGTCATGTTAATTCCGGCTAAAGATTCATGGGAATCCCTGTTCGATAGTCTCAATAAATTCTCTGATGACTTCATGGCTGAGAGAAAACAGCCCAAACTTCAGAAAAGAGAGGACCTTTAATGAAGTTGATGCTTGATACAAATACCTGCATTTACGTAATAAAGAATAAGCCTGCAAAAGTACTCAAGCATTTTGTATCCCATTCCATAGGTGATATAGGCATCTCTTCTATCACCCTTGCTGAACTCCAATACGGTGTTGCTAAGAGCCAGCATGTACAAAAGAACAAAGAGGCGCTTGAGGAATTTATACTGCCGCTCGAACTTGCTGACTTCGATGAAAAAGCAGCGAAATCTTATGGGACAATCCGTGCAACACTTGAGAAAGCAGGAAGGCCTATCGGAGCCATGGATTTATTAATTGGCGCTCATGCGCTTTGTCTCGGCGTAACTCTAGTTACCAGCAATACCAGAGAGTTCAGACAGATAAAGAACTTGAGCATTGTGGATTGGACTATATGATATTTACTTTATAACCTTATAGCTCCGGTCAATATTTATCTTGTTTCGGTCATGTAATGAATAACGCCCCTTCCGAGTGTAGTTTTTATCGGTTATCTTCAGATCTCATACCCTGCAAAAATCAAAATTTTACCTGCTTGTAAACAACCTTGGGAGAAATTAAAATTGACGATAACAGGATGAACGGATTACATCAAAAAGTGTCCTGTGGCACTCGTTCATGTGCAATGGTTATGTGTTTTTTTATACCCAATTTAATACTCAGTATTTTTTTTATATATAACCTCTCTGGGATTAGAACCACCAGGCAGATACATCTTCTTGTAATCGTATTCCTTGAATTTGTTTCTTTCTTTCCATATGACAAACTGATCGTAAGGAAGCGGGTCATGGGGTGATTTGCCACCTAAGCTTATTAGGGGGACATCAGGTTCTACTTTCTTCATATATGCAATCGCGTCACTCTCAGAATCAAAGTGATCAACTCTGGTTGACATATATCTTGTAACGTTTCTGTAAGTAACCACACACCATTTATAATTTTCTGGAGCTTCTTCGTGATATATTGTTGTTGATATTACATCATCATTTATATCCACCGTACATTTACATACATATAGAACAAACATTCTTTCATCATTGTATATTTCGCCATTAAATTCTATTTCATTCATGAACTCTGCCTTTCCTACCACAGAAATAAACAACCATATTTAACATGCTAAATATTGAAGAGCATCTCGCAATTGTTATCTCCATAGTTGGACGTATTATTAAAACATAACGGCAAGCTCACTCGTTCATGTGCAGCGTCTATTAGTCGTTGTCATTCGCATATTTTATTGTCAATTCATCTTCAATATCAAACAGTGCCAATGCTTGCTTAATTCTGTCAAACTTGCTGATATTGTCAAGGTTGCCCTCAATAAAATATGTGTCATTTATTTCAATAGCCTGTCTTGGATTGCCTTCGGTTGGATTCTTTGTTAATCCAATTCTTTTCCCTATCTCCGACGTAAAAAATGTCTCAGGTTGCAATTCAAAAAGCTGCTTAAATACTTCAACATAGAGCTTGGCAACCTCCCTAACTTCTAATTTATTACCAAAGAAAATTGCGTATTCTAATTTTTTATGTTTTGGGTCTTCAGCATCAAAAATATTTACTTCGTTGTTATCTGATTCGTCATCAATATAAATGCTTGGCATTTCCCATATTTTTAAAAATCTTTCCGATATTAGGTCAAAACGTCTTTCAATTTCCGCTTTGTCCCATTTCTCAGCACTTGAAAGATATTTGTTCAACCAAAGCCTGCTGTCTTTATATCCAGCATTTGCCAAATCTCTTTTTTCTTTAAATGGCTTGTTTCCAAGTTTTCCATTGTTACCGGAAAGTGTCAAATTACCGATTGTGTTGAGATAGTTTTCTTTTATGAGATTGTACTCGTCATTACCTAATTCAATTTTCCATTTCAGGTCTGGATGTTGAGGGAAGATATGTTCAATTGTAATATCTTCGTTTCCGTCAATTAAAACTGGTTCTCTATTTTCATAATTTTCAAGTCGTTCAAGTAAATACGTTCTGTTTTTTGGTTTTATATTATAAACGTCCTTTTCTCTTAGAGCATTTAAGGTTTCCTTGTTTCTTGGGAATCTCTGAACACCAGAACGCTGTAATAGAGATTTTTGAATCGAAAACAAATAGTTTCCTTTGTCAACTTTGTCGTAAAGACTCATAAATATTTTGTTCAAAGAGGCGGTTGGTAGCCCTAGAATAAATCGTCTCCAGGTAAATGATTGGACTAAATCTAATACTGACGTAAATATTTGCTTGTCAATGATTGAATTTGCATAATCCTCATATACTTGCATCAAAAAAGGATAGGCAACATTTATTTCAAGACGGTTTATGTATTCAAGTTGAATTCTAAGGTCCTTATCAGTTTCATTCTTGGGATTTATTAGTTTGTTGTAATGCCTTACCAAAGATTTTATTTTTGATAATATATTCTCTAAATAATCAAGCGTTGATGTAGGATACAGTACCTTAAATTCAAGATATACTTTTCCTTTGTTCGGAATGTTCTTGTTTTCAAGAGTCAAGTAGTCACGAATAAAATCTGATACTCGGCTTCCGTTAAGCGTTTCATCCTTTGCCAGATTTTCAATTACTTCCCAATAGTTTTGATATATTTTATTTTGGTCTCTGCGATTGAGCCCCATCAAGATATAATTGCGAATTAAGTCGGCTTGTGATAATTCTAAACCTGTTGAGTTGAGGCTTTCAAATATTCTCTGAGGGTCGTCTTTTGCTCTGTCAAGCGAAACTTCAACAAATATTAACTTCGATAACCCGGTTAAAACTATTTGGTAGTTTTCCTCTGTAATCCTTCCTTTAAAAAAGTTGAAATTATCAATGAGTTTTGAAAAGTCTGCGTATTCTTCATTTTCATCACCTCGTAAGAGATATTTAAGTGCTTTGTCGTTGTTGTCCGTTGGTCGAAGTTTTAGCTTTTCTTCCTCCGGTCCGAACTTGTTAATCAAGTAGGTTTCACTGATTTCAGTAACGAGATTTTCGTTTTTTAATTCTTTTGCAAGTCTATGCAACACCAAATAAATCAAGGTCAAAGTCGTAAGTCGCTGTTGGCCGTCAATAACAGTAAGTTCTTTAATTCTTGAAGCAGTATAAACATCATCATGAATGTAAACAATACTACCGATAAAGTGCGCATTCATTTTCTTGGTTGCTCCAACTTCAAGTATGTCGTCAAGCAACTGTTTACATTGTCCCGTTGACCAGTCGTAATTTCTCTGATAAACAGGAATTACGAACTGTGTCTTGTTTGCAGATAAAAAGTCTTCTACTTTTGTTTCATTTGCCTTCATATTCACATCCTATAAAGATATTGGAAATTGACGCATAACGTATATAGTTTTATCCGTAGTGTGGAACATTACGGATAAAACATGTTGAACTGGGCCGCTGAGTCGATGATTTAATATAGCGATTTTTATGGGGATTGTAAACAAAAATCTTTGTTATCTAAAGTGAGCAGAGGTGGTGGAGAAGACAGGTCGTAATCAATCCGAATAGTAAAGTGTTTTTCGGGTGCGTTTAGGGGATGGAACAGGATGTGTTTTGTCCGCAAAATAGCCTTTTGAAGACGCATGTGCCCCTATGAATGTTGTAATGGTGTTTCTGACCTCTAACTTTGGCAAACCCTTCAGATTTATCAGGAGGTTTGAGGACTTCGGGAATAAATCAAGCACTCTGGAACATAATTGAAATTGTTGATATATATCGGCAATCCTTGAATCTGATCCTGCCAAAAACTGAATAGTTTACCTGCGTATCAACATAATGATTGAATGTGATAACCGTAGGGGCGGGTTTCAAACCCGCCCCTACAATTGGATATTAATTTGCAAACAACCTTTACTGTATAAAGTTTGTATTTGTTGACTTATGCGAAAAATCAAGATTATATGATGTGACGTTAACCTATTGATTTATTATGGTAATCATTTAATGCTGCTTATGCCTAAACTCCCACGGCGGCTGTGGATTATTTTGTTGCCATAATCCACGTCGCATTTTCCGTGCCTCGGTTTCAGCGTCAATGTATTCCGATGCATAAGGCCCCTTAAGATATTCTCTGTAAGCCCAGGCGTAGCCTCTTATAACCATCTCCCGGTTGATGTCTGCACCCATTTTCTTAATGAGAGGGATAAGAAAGATTTAAAGACCGGGAATCATGTTATTACTCTGTTTTCGAAAGGGTGATTATAAAAGAAGTGCCTTTCCCCTGCTCGCTCCTGGCCTCTATCGTCCCGCCCTGCTCCGTGATTATCCCGTGAGCAATCGAGAGGCCGAGGCCGGTTCCTACATTTACAGGCTTTGTAGTAAAGAATGGATCGAAGATCTTCGGGAGTATTTCCTGCGGTATGCCTATTCCGTTATCCGAGACCGTAATGATCATAGTCCTGGTGTTCTTGTCATATCCGGTCTTAAACTCTATCGTTCCACGCCTGCCTGATCCTGAAATAGCGTGTTCGGCATTAATTATCAGGTTCAGTATTACCTGCTGCATCTGCTGACGGTCCAGGTCCATATAAGGCACTTCCTGATAATTCCTTATTATCTCAATGTTGTTTGATTTGAGCCAGTATTCATGAAGTTCGATAGTCGTATCAATTACATCATTAATATTTTCCGGGCTTCTGTGTGGCGGCTTCTGTCTCGAGAAAGTAAGCATATTCTCAACGATCTTCTTGCAGCGTATCGCAGAATCATATACACCCTTAAGGTATTTCTTTGAGGTATCATCATGATCTTTCATAAGGAGCATCTCTGTGTAGCCGATAATGCCGGTAAGAGGATTATTGATCTCATGGGCCACTCCTGACGTGAGCGTGCCGAGAGACGACAACTTGTCCATGTGATAGATCTGGTCTTTCAGCCTTCTTGTTTCAGTAACATCCTTCATAATATAGACCACTGCATCATTCTTTTCATGGAATATCGGGAAATAGCTTATGAGATAAATTGAATCATTTATTTTTCTTTCCACAGAACCAGGGCCAAATTGATTTTTATCATTCGGGACCACACACCATTCATGCGGTTCTTTCATTCCATAAAGCTCATAATAGGGGGTCCCGATGATGTCGGCAGGTTCCTTGCCGAAAAGATTCGCAAAGGCCTTGTTGGTCCTCAATATCCTGCATTTATTATCAAGGACAAAAAGATAGTCCTTAATGGCGTCAATTATGTTCTGCCACCACTTCTGGCTCTTCCATATCTGCCGAAACAGAAGGGACTGTTTCTGCAGATCCTCTTCGGACTCTTTTCCTGATTTTTTCACCTTGGCTCTTTTTGGCCCTCTTTTTCACTCAAGATCACTATATCCACCCTTCTGTTTTTAGATCTGCCGTCAGGTGAGTCATTTGGAGCTATTGGTTTATACTCAGCATACCCGGTTGCAGATATTCTTTCCGGACTGATACCGTGCACATTGATAAAATACTCTGCAACATTTATAGCGCGCATAGAAGAGAGTTCCCAGTTTGAGCGAAAATCCCTGTTGCTTATATGAACATTATCGGTATGCCCCTCTATTCGAATCATATTGGGGAAGTTTTTCAGGGCAGACGCCGCCGCATCCACAACGGCTTTCGAACTCTCCCTGAGCTGCGCAGATCCCAACTCAAATAAGAATTTATCCATTATAGATATTGTTACGCCTCTTTCATCTCTTTTTATCTCTATTCCACCTTTTGCCTCAGAAACCAGTCTTTCCATTTCATCCTTCACTTTGGCCTCTGTTTCCAAATCGAGCGGGAGCAGTATCGGGATATCTTCGATAACAGAGAAAGCCTTTGTGCTGGACGGTGAGGCATTAAAGGCATCCCTCATGGACCTGACAAACTTACCCAGCTTGTCATTATCGACATTACTTATAGCATACATTGCAGTAAAGAAGCAAAAAAGAAGTGTTACAAAATCAGCATACGAAACCATCCAGCGTTCAACGTTCTCGTGCTCTTCATCTGCTTTTTTTCTTTTCGCTGTCATGATGATTATCAGGATTCGAGCCGAGGTCAATGTAAGGGCGGGTTTAAAACCCGCCCCTACTCGAACCATAGAACCCTTCCTTTATTATTTTTTTATAATAAATGAATTCAGATATTCCCTCAGGTAATAGGGGGTCCTCCCCGCTTGTATGCCGAGCACTCCTTCTGTAATTATTTCATGCAGATAAACCTCGTGCTTCAGATTGTTTATGATCTTCTTTGCTATCGGAAGGAACAGGAGATTTGCCGAACCGACCCCGTAAACTGTAGCAACAAAAGCTACGGCGATACCTGAGCCGAGCTCAGAGGGGTTCCCGAGATTTTCCATTACATGTATCAGCCCCAGAACAGCGCCTATTATTCCAATGGTGGGAGCAAACCCGCCGGCCGACTCAAAGACCTTCGCCGCCCTGCTCTTCTTTGCTTCCAATGAAATTGTCTCCTGTTCAAGCGTTCTTCTGAGTAATTTCGGATCAATACCGTCAACAGTAAGTTTGATGGCGCGTCTTAAAAAAGCATATTTAATATATTGTATCTCCCTTTCAACTGATAATAGCCCGTTCTTTCTTACTTTTCCGGACAGATCCATTATCTCATTTATGAGAATAAAATCTGCAGGCAATAATTCATCATTCACAAAAACATGTCTCAGCGATTTGGCTGCATACGCCATGTCCTTAGCCGAAAAACTTAAAAATGTCGCCCCGAGGGTGCCGCCGAATACTATTAATGCGGCTGAACCCTGAACAATAGAGTTTATTCTGCCGCCTTCAATGAAGTTGCCGCCGAAGATCGCTGCTATGCCAAGCAGAAGGCCGATTATGCTCGCTTTATTCATTCTTTCCGCTTTCCCTCATCTTCCTGATAGTCTCCCTCTGATGATCTAATGTGTACTGAATTATTTCACTCCTTACGGTTTCACCCATATTAAGATATTCAAGGGCGATCTCATAGGTCTGATCATCCAGAACTTTTACCCTTTTTACTTCGCCGTATGCAAAAACAACCACGGGAGGGTGCGTCGGTAAAAGCAGCTTTATTTGAAGGATGTCTTTTTCCTTCACAGGATGCTTAACTGTAAATTTTATTCCTGAAGCGCTTAGGTTAACCAGCTTTTTTTCAGTTGATGTAAGACCTTCTTTTTCCATTAGGAGATGATTTATCAGGAAATCAAGTTTAGAGTTTATTCCTTTCAGCGCCTCATACAACTTTTCACCTCCGGCAAATTCTTGAGAGCTTTGCAACCCGTCATTATCCTGGTCGCTAAATAACGCAAATGTATTGGAACTGGCGGCATTCTTCAGGAGTTCCCTTTCTTTTTCGTTCATAAGATTGACAGGATTTGCTACCACAGAGATTATATCATCCACCCTGAAATAGCTTCTCTTTTCCCCTGCACTGTTTTGTTTTTTCTCACCCGGCATCTTCGCCTCCTTACTTAATTGTCTTTTTATAATCATTTACAAGAGAACTGTATTTTCTGATAGTTTCATCTCCTGATCTTAACCGTTCTTTTAAAATACGGGCTTCGTCAGCATTAATGATATTCAGTCCCTGCAGCCTCTCTATCCGGCCCACGGAATCCTGCGTCAATACATTATTTTTACTTCCCTCCAGGGTCTTGCCAGTTTCATTATTTTTATATAATTCCTTTAAATGATTTGACAGCTTTTCATTTTCATTCATTAACACAGCTACGTTAAATGCGTTTCTAACAACCATAAGCAGCTGCTGCATTACAAAGGGTTTGGCAATATAATCATATGCCCCTTCCTTTACAGCCTCAAGGGCTGTATCGAGAGTTCCATAAGCCGTAAGTATAACGACAGCGATTTTAGGGTTTATCTGCATCGCAGTCCTCAATACCTCCAATCCGTCAACGCCCGGCATTCTCAGGTCAGTCAGTACAAGATATATATCCTCAAGCCTGAGATATCTTATCGCCTCATGCCCGTCATTTGCGGTTATTACAGAGTACCCCTGTTCAGATAAGAATTTTAGGACAACGTCCCTTACAAAGACATCATCATCGACAACCAATATCCTGAACTCTGATTTTTCCACTTTATATGTTCTCCTTAATAGCTGTTAGCTGACAGCTATCAGCTGACAGCTCAAAAGAAACGATTGCTTCGCTCCGCTCGCAATGACACGTTTTCAGCAGCATGTTATATTTCATACGCTTTCAGTTTCTCCTCCAATGAACCAAACCACTCATCTTCTTTAATCAACAAAGGAGACAATTCATATTCGATAAGATCTGACAGCATTATCCAGTCCTTCGTTTCAATAGCCGAATTTATCTCTGTAAAAAGATTAATACCTGTGCCCTGATGTGTTATGGGATCGGCCGGCAATCCAAAATCTTTAAAGAACTGCATCCCTTCCCGGAGCTTTTCTATGAATTCCATGACATTCTGAAGATCCCCTATGCTCAGTATGAGTTGATTGAGCACACCCTCTGTCTGTTCCAGCCTTAACTGCAGGACATTATCCTTAAATACCTGGGCCAGTTTCTGTATCGTATCTCTGCCATCAGTAATGCTGTCCTTAATGACTTTCAGCAGAACAGGATTCTGAACTTCATCCTTTAAATCATTCATCATTTCCTCCTTTTTTAAAAAGGACCATAAACAGGGTACAAACAAACCTCAATTCACTCCGTTAGAGATACCTGCATGGCATTCCTTCCGGACTGCATGAACTGTGCATTCAGTACCATGTATCTGCTCCAAATTTATATTGCTGTTCACTGAATCTGATGCTGATTCAAAAAACAGTTTAAGCTTTTTCATTAATTGCAGCATATATGCAGATCCGGACAACAGACCTTTATAAATACTGCGGGTATTATCAGCCAGACCAGGAAGGTCGTTCCCCTCCAGGGCCTCAATTGAATATATAAAAATTGTGGTAAATAACATGAAATAGGGATTTGTATGCCCGACAATTTCTATCTTTTTATCTATCTCTTTCAGGCATTCCCATGTTTTTTCAAGTTTTTTTATGTCCGGGTTATTATTGCCGGCTTCTTCAGCTATGACGCCGGCAAGCCCTAATCCATCCTTTGCCAATCCCGACAGACGCTCAAGCACAATAATATCTCTGCTTAAAGAAAGAGAAATCTCGTCAAGATCATTTAACGCATAAAAAGATGATAACTCTCTGCATATACTGTTATAAACTGATTCCGTATTCCCGTCAGTTTTATCAAAATCCCTGGTCCATACTTCCCGGTAGAGAATTCGATAAAGTATTTCCTTTTTGAGAGGTCTTTTGAGCAGCGGGGAAAAACCTAAAAGCCCGTTGTCTTCAAAATGTGTCCTGTATACCTGAATGTCTTTCAAGAGCGGAGATCCGGCTTCAGACAGTACTGATCCCTTCCCCATACTTTCCTTTACTACCTCAAAAACAATTTCAGGCTTAATAACTTCCTTGCACACCATATTACTGCACTGCACATTGAAACTGCAGGGGACGCACGGGATATCCGCCTGGATAACATAATGTCCTTCGCCGTAAGGCCCTGTTTCCAGGAAATGCACATTTGCCGTAAAAATATCTATAACCTTTGTTCCTGCAGCGGTGGCAAGATGAAGAGGCCCCGTGTCGTTACTGATAAGCAGAGAACATCTCTTGAGAAGAGCGGCCAGTTCTCCGATACCGGTCTTTCCGATAAAATTTACGGGCCGTGATTTGACGATCTTTTCAAATTCATTGCCCAGATCCGCTTCAGACGTAGAACCGAAAAGAAGTATCCTGGCGCCTATTTTCTCTGTGATCATATCTGCAAGCGCTGCAAAAGACGACACAGGCCAGGTCTTGTCGCTTTTGCTTGCTCCAAGATGGATCCCGATCAGCAATTCGTTCTCTGCAACCCTCTGGTCCGTTAAAAGTTTCCGGGACTTTTTCTCGTCTTCCCCGGACATCTCAAAGATCAATCCTTTTCTTTCAGGCAGGACCCCGCCTGACTTAAGATACATATCGACAATATGGAATGGATTATAGTCCCTGCTGGGAACCACATTGAAAAAGTATCTTAACCACGGATGCTTTATTACCCTGTGGCCCTCAGGATCAACTGTGAATCCCCTTTTTTCCTTTGCCCTGACCAGAGAGATCATTAAAGCGCTTATACGGGAATGGGTAAGGTTCATTGCCAGATCGTATTCCTTCCCGCTAATCCTGTTTATCAGATCCTCAATAAATCTGTAGTTTTCAATAAGGCTGTATTCCTTATTTAAAAGCCTGTCCCTGAATCCGTGCATGTCAAAGACGATAAGTTCATCAATAAAAGGAATGCCTTTGCAGATCCCGACAAATGATGAATTGATCAACAGAGTGATCCGCACCCCGGGATTTGCCTCCTTAAACCCCGCCATCAATGGAGTTGTTTGCAGCAGATCCCCCATTCTTGTCAGGTTTATGATCAATATCTCTTTCATCTCTATCATGCTCTCACCTGGGCGAATCACCGATTCGCCCCTACAAATATAAGGGCGGGTTTCAAACCCGCCCCTACTATTTCAAGAACTCGCTCATCGTAAGAAATAAAGTTTCTGGAATATTCAGGTCTCCTTCGCTCTCCTCTATTTCCTTGACAATATCGGAAAGGGTCATTCTTTTTCGGGCCGGAAATTTAGAAAGATATTCTCCAAGCCCGGTGTCCGGTCCCGCTTCTTCAACAAGGCGCTCGACAATCTCACCTTCCTGCTCCCATAAAGCCGGGATAAATCCGTTGTCAGCCAGATATTCCAGCATCTCTCCCATTCTGTGTTCATATGTATGTTCTCTCAGAACTCTCTGTTTAGCCCTTTCTGCTGTTCTTTCCCTTTCTGCAGGATTATCGAGGTAATATGCGATCTTCTGCTTCAGGTCTTCAAGATCTTTAAACACAATGATCTCATCCCCTATTTCAAAAAGATCTGCAAGCGCCGAACGATTATCAACGAGTTGGAAAGCCCCGCAGCTCGCAATCTCAAAGGTCCTCGGGTTTACAAAATCTCCGAAAGGATTTATTCCGTTATGATATGTAGATGAGTGCAGATTAATATTTATCTTTGAAGCATTGAATATTTTCACTATTTCATCGGTATCGACCCTTTCGCCGGACCTTTGTACGCATCGCGCAAGCGGTGAGCTCATATCCCAGTTCGTACCCCATATCCTGAAATCATGATCGAGAAGTCCCTTGAATAAATGTCTCCTGTTGTAATATCCGGCCCCGACAAAAGAAATATCACTGCCGTAATAATCTATTTCAGCATCAGGCATTTCAACTCTTTCATGAACATCCGGGCTTGCCGCAAGAGGGAGATAATGGTAATTTTTTACTCCCGCCGCCTTCATTTCATCACTGAAATCTCCTTTTTGAATAACAAAGAAGTAATCATAGAATCCGGCAATATTCTTCCAGTAATCCATCAGCCTGAAATCCTCGACAAACCAGTACGCGGTCGGGATGTTATTATTTTTTAATCTTTTAAGACAGTCAACTGTCAGAGGCGACTGCGCAAGCGCAAAGACCAGGTCCGGTTTAAAGGTCTCGCACCTGGCTATGACAGCTTCTGAAAGAAATGATGTTATCATATCGATCATCCGGTTATATCTGGGCTTGTCTTCTGCTATTTCTTTTGCAAAGAACATTGCATCAGAGAACCTGCTGTTGTCTATGAGCTCCACATTGTGTCCCATCTTTTTCAGTGTTGAAGAGCAATAAAGGGCAATGGGATAAGAACCGCCGTACAGAGGGCTGACAACGAGGATCTTTATCCCTTTACTTATTCCGTCACGTGATATTAAACGCGCAAGCAGGCGTTCAAAATATCCACGGCTGATATTTACTGACGGTTTATGCTGAAGGATCACAAAATGTTGCATAGAAAATCCCCCTTGATCCCCCTTTGCCAAAGGAGGACTTAAAAATCCCCCCTTTAGTAAAGGGGGGCTGGGGGGATTATTTTCAAAAGAAGGTATTTTGTCATCCGTAACTATCCTTACCCTTTCAAGCACCGGGGTCAAACAAACAGACTCCAGCGCCGCCCTGATAATTTCCAGACGGGGCTCAAATACAGTGATTTCCTTTTGAGTTTTTTTGCACAACTCCAATATATGGTAACCAAGTCCAAAACCAAGAACAAATATTGACGATCCGGTGTTAATATTTTCTTCATAGTGCTTAACCCATTCTTCCGCCTCTTTTACCGGGTCGTACAGACTGTGTAATAAACTATTGTCAACCCTTAAAGACTTCATTCCTGTCTTTGTTTCAAGAATCTCCAGTGCATCCACTGCCTGCAGCTTTTCGATCGATTCTGCCAGATCAGGGTTTACCTGTTTAAGTACAAAAAGATTCTCTCTAAAAAACATTTTTCTTCCTTTATCAAATAGCTGACTTTGCCATAATAAATTATCCTTCCAGTTATACAGCAAATTACTTGCCAAGTTTTTATCGTCAGGGGACATATGTGGAAGGCAACAGAGCTATCTTCCTGTTATTGCAGGGCTAATTTAAGTTAACAAGAGCCGGTTCATTAGACCTCAAGCGAAACAAAAAGCAGTTTACGTCATTATTTTGACAATTATTCCGGATTTCGAGTGGTGATGCATTTTCCCCTCTAAAAAGAGGGGCAGGGGTGTGTAACAGGAAGAGCATAAAGTGAAACACCCCCTCAATCCCCTCAGAAACAAAGAATAGCTCAATTTAGGTTATACTATAACGAAAAAAATACATGGAAGATCTTTCAACGGTCATTAACACACTTAACGCCGGTAATCTTGTACAGGCGGAAACCATATGTAGAAATATTATTAATAAAAACCCGCAGCACACTGAGGCTCTCCATTTAATGGGCATTATACAGTTGCAATCAGGAAAGCTTCACGACGCTGAAACGAGTTTACGGACAGCGCTTCAAATTAAACCTGATGAAGCCCCGGCATATAGTTCTCTTGGTAATGTTTTAGCACGCCTTGGAAAGTTTGAAGAAGCTGTTGAATGCCATAAACATGCCATCTCTTTAATACCCTCATCTGCAAAAGCACGTTCCAATCTGGCCTCCGCATATCTTTCATGGAATAAAATTGATCCGGCAATAGAAGAATACCGTAACGCAGTAAGCATGGAGCCAAACTCCGCGGAATTGCATTTTAATCTGGGGACAGCTCTCCAGAAAGGTGGAAAATATGAAGAGGCCTGTGTTAGTTTCCGGTCGGCGCTGGAATTAAATCCTGACCATAAGCGCGCCAATATGAATTTGGGCGCCTCACTGAGGTCCCTTGGCTTTCTGGATGAAGCTATATTATACCTTCGCCGTGCAACCGGGCTCGCTCCGGACTATGCGGATGCACAATGGAACCTGGCCCTGGCATTATTAATGTCAGGCGACTATATCAATGGCTGGAAAGCCTATGAATGGAGACTTAAAATACCTGACATCACTATCCGTAAATTCCCTCAACCTTTTTGGGATGGTTCTGTCCGGCCTGATAACACATTGCTGATCCACGCTGAACAAGGCATAGGCGATACCATCCAGTTTATCCGGTATGCTGCAACTGCCCGGAAAAAGGTTGGACGAGTGATACTTTATTGTCACGCACCGCTGGTTAAACTGTTCTCTGAAGTTAATGGAGTAGATCAGGTAGTTTCTGCCGGCGCCCCGTTGCCGGGGTTTGACTTTCAACTGCCTTTATTGAGTTTACCCGGAGTTATCGGAATAACTGCAGATAGAATTACCGATAAGATCCCCTACCTCAAAGCAGACATGGGCTTGATAAATAAATGGCGTTCTAAAATAATCCCGGAGAAATATAAGGTCGGTTTAGTCTGGGCAGGAAACCCAAAACACCTGGATGATCACAATCGCTCCTGTAAATTATCTGCCTTTGCCGGTTTGATGAAGATGCCCGAAGTAATTTTCTACAGCCTTCAAAAAGGGAATTCAGATACTCAAACGATTAACAAAACTGAAAGTACAAACCTGATTGATGCAGGGGTTAAGCTAACCGATTTTGCCGATACTGCTGCTTTGATCGCCAATATGGATCTCGTGATTTCTGTTGATACGGCTGTAGCTCATCTGGCCGGGGCCCTGGGCCGTCGGGTATGGACTTTGTTGCCTTTTGCCCCTGACTGGCGCTGGATGCTTAACCGCGAGGATACGCCCTGGTATCCGACCATGAGACTATTCAGACAAAGCAGGTTTGGGGATTGGGATGGAGTACTGGCAAATGTCGAGCAGGCCTTAAAAGCTTATATCCGTTCCTGACCAGGAGGGATGGAAGAAGTTACAATGTCTTTAAGTCTTTTAAACTCAGAGCCTGCCTTACTTGCCTTTATCAGATATTTATCCACAAACAGGTCCTTGACCTCCTCAGGATTTAGTCCTTTCAATACAAGCCTGCCAAAGCAAATATTTTCCGGAAGTGAACCGTTAAGTTCATAATATTTGGGATGCACTGAGGTTTCACTCATCCCTTCCATTTCAAAACCTGCCTCTGCAAAAAGGCTTTCCATATCTTTTCTTGTAAAAAATCTGAGAGGAGTTTTATCCGTAATGCCGGAGTCGTCATATCTCCAGTAACCATCTGCAAGCATGTTTATTACGCTGAAGTATCTTGTATTGGGAATGCTTGCAACGGCAACACCTGTATCAGAAAGATATTCCTTCATTCTCTTTAAAGTCAAAAACGGGTCTTTCAGATATTCCAGTATATCGGCAAAAATAATACAATCAAAAGATCCCTTCTCAAAAGGCAGTTCTATCTCTTCGATGTTGCCGCAAATAACCTTTGTCAGATTCCGGCGGGCTTCTTCGCAGGCAGAATTGTCTATATCGACTCCGACAACCTCTTCTGCGCCTTTGGATAAAAGGCTCTTCCCAAGCAGGCCTGTACCGCAGCCCAGATCCAGCGCCTTCCTTGCACCGGCAGGGATAAGCGCTTCTATTTCCGTTCTGCGTGTCTGATCATTTACAAGATGTATTTTCATTGTCCTTACTCTTTATCTTTTCCGCGATCTCAAGCGCCTCCTGCATGCCGGGATCAAGCAGCAGTACCTTCTCAATATTCTCCAAAGCAGTCTCCCTTTCGCCAAGCCTTAAACATACGGCCGCGTATTTAACAAGCATCTCCAGATCAAAGGGGTGCAATTGCAAATATGCTTCTATATGTCCTTTACAATCGGCATATCGCCCTTCTCCGATTGCCGAAGCTATCTCTGCAAGCAGGGTGACGATCTCATTGTTTTTCTGAAAGATCCGTGGATACCCGTTATTCAGCATTTCCATGCCTAATGATTTTATGAAATTATAAAATGCCTCGTCAGTATATCTGTCCACATTCAGGTGCCAGCCCGCCTCGCCGTTATTGTCAACAAATGATGTTACAGTTATCAGATATCCATCAGGCTTTATATGGTTAGTCAGATACCTGACCGTGGTCTCAGGATCGACCAGATGTTCAACTACATCCAGCGTTATCACAACATCGTACATCCGGCCTTCAAGAAAGTCCTCTTTACTTGCATCGATCATTTCAATATCAACATGTCTGCGATTAAACCGCCATTTGGCATATTCAGATGTCTTGCCGGGGATATCCGCATAGGTGAGCTTTGCTCCTTTAAGCCTGGACAGAGATATTATCTGGCTTCCTATCCCTCCTCCGAAGTCGATGATCTTCAACTCTCCTCTCTCATTCTTCAGACCCGCGCAGAAGTTGAACAGATCTTCAGTCCATTGGGCGTAATACGGATTTTCATAGTTGTACTGGACCAGATCAAAAAGATATGAATCGGTACGGCGGTAAAAATCAAGGACCCTGTCCTGCGTCAACTGATCTCCGATCACACCTTTCCATTCCTGTACCTGCCGGGAATAGACCGAGCGTATCCGTTTTAATATATCGTTATCCTCTAATTGAGTATATTCGGAAAGTTCAGATACCGCGCCTTTAAATGTTGACTGAAATACATCTTCGAACAACGCAGCGAACTTCCCCGCGATCTTTTTCGAGTCGTATTCTCTCACAGCCCGTTCCCTTCCCTTTATTCCGAGCTCTTTTCTCAGGACCTCGTTTTTCAGGAGGTTTATTATAGCGGCGGAAAGTTCTGTCGGGTCATTAGGCTGCACAAGGAGGCCCGCGTCGGCTACAACTTCGTCTATAGATCCCGAGAGAGTCGAGATCACAGGGACCCCGCATGCCATCGCCTCTGCCAATACCATCCCGAACTGCTCCTTCCAGGTCCTTGTTGCGATACTTGGAAGTACAAAGATATCAGCCATGTTATAGATCTCGTGCATCTGATGATAAGGATGACTTTCCATAAACAGGAAAATATTATTTATGCAAAGTCTATTGACAATTTTTTTGATCTCCTGAGACTCCTGCCCCCGTCCCAAGACCACAAACCTTAATGGAAGGGTCTTTAGACTTTTATCAAGCGTAACAAGTTTGGTAGCATGCACCAGATCATAAATACCCTTTTCCCATACCATCCTGCCTGTGAACAGAACGACCTTCTCCTCCTCTTTAATCCCCAGATCCTTCCTGGTCCTTTTTCCTGTTTCATCATCAGGCTTAAACCTGTTGATATCTATACCCATTGGAATTATGACGATCTTGTCTTCAGGCACTCCCTCCAGTAAAAGAGCGTCCTTTGCGCGTTTTGTTACCGCTACAAAAACATCCACAAGGTTCCTGTTCAATTGTTTGATATCCCGAACGATCTCGTTCTCTTCGTGAGCAAAGGGTATATTTTCCCACTCAAGCGCAATGACCTTCTTCCCGAATTTGTGTTTGGCGATAACAGCCTGGTGAGTGAACATCCACGTAATATCGGCTGTGTAGATAATGTCCTTATTAAAAAGTTCGAACTCCAGCCCTTTCAAGTAAGCCCTGTCCTCAGAGTGTGACGGGAGTTTAACAACAGGCAGATTTATATGCGTCAGATCAAAGCAGGGGCTGTCATTAGAGTACAGGGTAATATTAAATTTATCTGATAACGGCTCATAGTTCTGCACCTCCCATTGATTCAGGTTCGGGCCCCTCACGATCGCTACCTCCGGCAGGCCTTCAAGGGTCTCCTCAGTGCTGTATGCAGGGACGTACGGCGCTACTTCCGCCCTGAAAGGCCTGCGCTGAATATCATATTCCCTGAAATAGAGTTCATCAGTATTCTCAAAGCCGCTTTCCTTCAGTTGTGAATAATACTCTCCTTTTTGCCTGTAGCGTTTTTTATCCAGAAAACCGTAATGGACCACATAAACATCCCACTGTCCTATCCTGCCACAGAGACCTCCCAATATCTCATGTATTTGCTGTTCCCATCTTATAACCGGTAATTTCCTCCAGATCCTGGGATTGGTTTCAAAATTATCATATGCCTTTGAATAAAAATTCTCATTGCCGACAAGATTGCACTGCCGGATGTTATATCCGATTACATCCGGGGAGGTCGAAGACAGCAGATTTCTTATGTTGTCCTCAAATTCCCTTGAGAAGGCCTCGTCAGGGTCGAGCCGTATCACCCATTCGCCGGTGCAGTGTTCAAGGGACACCTGCCTCTGTTTCCCGAAATGGTTCTCCCATGGATGCTGTATCAGGACCACCTTGTCATGAGCCCTCAGAATATCCAGAGTACTGTCTGTGCTCCCGCCGTCCACTACCACTATCTCATCCGCAAAACCGCAGGAACTCAGGGCCCTTGCCATGTTCTTTTCCTCGTTAAGCGCTATCATCGAAACTGATATTTTCATGCGTATCTCGCCTTCATCGCATTGATCATCACATCAAGCCTGTGCTTATATGTATGCTCTTTCACTACCCTCTCCATCCCTTTTCCTGCAACGGCTTCCCTCTTCCCGGGATTATCGAGATAATATTTCACAAGCCCGGGGATTTCACCTCTTTCCTTATACACAATAATCTCCCTGCCTACCTCAAAAAGCTCATCAAGGCTCTTCTGGTAGTCAGTTAGCAGAAAGGCGCCGCATGCCGGAACATCGAAAACCCTCTGGTTGACAGCCTCCTTCATCTGGCGGCTTGTAGCGTTAAAATTTATTTTACATGCATTGTATAGCAATGGAAGCTCCCTGTAGTAATTCAGCGGCGGAAGGATCTTGATATTCTTTTGATCCAGTAACGAATTCCATCCGCAGTCGCCGTGAATGTGAAGGTCAAACTCCCCAAGCATTTTTATACACTCAAGCCTGTACAGCAGTGTAGCCTTCCAGAGTACAGCCGCTTCAAAAACTGTTTTTTCCTGACTGTTCAATTCACCATAGCGCCTTTTATCCGAATCCCGCAGTTCTTCGATAGCCGATATATACGGGATACCCGGGCAGGCAAGCTTCATGGCAATCTTTTCAATTAACACATGATACTTCCTGTCTATCTTCGACATACGCTCCTCAACCGGTTCGATCATGGAATTCCCGACAAAACCAACATCGCAGGAATATTTGTCAATTTTCCTGTTCTGAAAATCCCCCTTAATCCCCCTTTTCCAAAGGGGGACATCCAAACCACCCCCCTTTTGTAAAGGGGGGACAGGGGGGATTATTTTATTCATCGGTTTGAAAACATTTGCATCAGTGCCGAGCGGAAGATATTCAACCGCTTCAAATCCCATTGCCTTCATGTCGTTCATATATGTCCTGTCCCAGATAAAAAGAGACACATATTGAGAAACATTACTGTCAAAGGCCCTGAGTATGAGATTGGGACTGTCAACGTACCATGATGCTACAGGCATTTCGATCGACCTCAGAAATGAGGTCAGCGCACCCTCTTCATCAAATCCAAGATGGTTCATTGTCAGAATGAAATCCGGCCTGTATTCCAGTATTTTCCCGATAAGCTTCGGTATTATCGCCTCATTATCCGAGGGCCTCTCCTGTCCCAGCTTATTCGGCACGGGGGTTGATATCTTCATCACCTCATGATCACTGGATGTCAATGCCTTTTCAATCTCACTGACCAAAAAGTATCCGGAATCAAGTAAAAGGACCTTAAGCGAGCTCTCCCGGAACTTAGGATACCTGAGCCTCTCCCATAACCTCACGGCAGTTGTTTTCTTCAATGCATCAAGGACCGGGCGATAATATTGCGGGAAGGCTGAAACAGCTGAAGACAATGTGAAAACGGAAAGGGGTTTTATACCGTCTTTCATCTGATGTTGGGTTATTTCTTTAAGTACGTATTGAGAGAATGCTTTTTCAAATCCCCCCTCCCCGCCCCCTCTTGATATAGAGGAATTAATTCCCCCTTTGGAAAAGGGGGATAAAGGGGGATTTTTCGACTCCTCAGAAAGAATTCCAACAATATATTTAACATTACCTTTTATTTCAGGCCCGTGTTCTTTTGCAAGCTCAAATATTTCCGGCATCGCCTCAACTACGACAATCACTGCTTCAGGATATTTCTTTACTAGTTCGGCTACATGGTAACCAAGTCCGAGGCCAAGGACAACAAGTATTCCTTTACCGTCAAACTGAAATGCGTCAACAAGTGCTCTTGCTTCTTCCTCGGGGTCATAAAGACTATGAAGGGTTTTTAGAATGCTGTCATCGCCTTTTACTCTCAGAGACGGAACGCCCTTTTTTGTCGTCACTACGGAGAGGCTTTCCGGATTTACAGCTTGCCTCTTTTTATGAGTTAT
Organism: Thermodesulfovibrionia bacterium; assembly: GCA_020057065.1. Lineage (GTDB taxonomy): Bacteria > Nitrospirota > Thermodesulfovibrionia > UBA6902 > UBA6902 > SURF-23. Next base: position 29,531 of record JAGVGM010000093.1, on the reverse strand, counting down.
CTCTTTTGCAAGCACATTTTCGACATATTTCTGCTGCCTGATTATATTAGGTCCCGATGCCAGAGGGGAGTATCTTGAATGAATCAGCTTCATGGTCTTCAGCATTTCGGACCGGTCTGAGGACAAGCTGTCAGTCAGAGTGTGACGTGTCCTGAATTCAGCAGTTACCTTTTTTACATGATGGAAATCATAGCTCTGCGACAACCTTATCAAACAGTCCCAATCCTCGTGTGATTTGAGAGTTTCGTCGAAAAACCCTGCCTGTTCAATGCACTCCCGTCTGTGCACGATATTAATAAAAGGAATATAATTCATTACTAAAAGCCTCTGACGGTCGAAATCCTCACTGTAAACAAGCCTCTTTTCTTTCGTTATGTATCTGCCGTTGTCTCGCACCTGAAGCGCCTGATAAGAGTCGCTGTAAGCAACCGCACAACCGCTATTCTCAAGAAATCCGGCCAATATCTCAAGGTGGTCCGGATAATAGATATCGTCGTCGTCGAGATAGGCTATGTATTTTCCCCCGGCAGCCTTAACGCCTGTGTTCCTTGAAGCAGCCAGTCCTTTATTGGCGTCATGCCGGATATATTTGATTCTTTCATCTTTAAATGAGTTAATGATTTCAGATACGTCTTCCCCGGCATCATTGACGACAATTATTTCGAAACTCCCGAAGGTCTGTTCTAATATGCTCTTAACGGCTTCTTTCAGAAATTGCGGGCGGTTCCGCGTGGGGACTATGACACTGACCATGGGGACATCTCCCACCATATTTCCTGATGATCTCTCCGTCATTGTCCGGCCCCGTTAAATTGAAATTTATTATTCAGCAGACTCAATCTCTCATTAAGAAGCCGGGCCTGCCCGCAGGACCTTTCCCGCAAATAATCATAAATATTCCTGATCGCGGACATCTCTTCACAAGAGGGACTTTTTCCCTTAAATCTCCCTGTATAATCTTCCATGATTAAAAAGGCCTTGTCGGTCCTGCCGAGTTCGCATAATATTTTAACAATTCTCGATACAAGATCATAATTAAACAAATCGCTCCTGTAAAACAGAAACAACTTATCAAACCAGACCTCAAGTACATTGTCCCGGGCCGGGTCAAATGAATAAACAGGATTTCTGTTGAATCTTGTGAAGCTGTCCAGGAGCTTCCGGACTGCCGCCTTTGTCCCTTTAAACTGCAGGACGGATTCAGCTATCACCAATAATTTTTTAATTTCAGCGGCTAATTCATTATCCATACCGTATAAATACATCAGCTTTACGTAATTCAGTCTCGGATCAGGGGAAAGCGGGCACAGGCCGATTGCCTTTCTGTACAAATCGATGCTTTCTTTCCTGAATCCCAAAAGGGCCAGTTTTCCTGCAGCCTCTGTCATCATTGACCCTGACCCGGGATACAGTCTGGAGGCTTCCAGCAACGCGTCCAGTGCAGGATAAATCTTTTTGTTTTTTTCTTCAATCCTGGATATTAAATATAATATGAAGGCCCGATATAAGCTTCTAATGTCCTTTGTCCCCTTTTCATCTTCACCCCGACTCAGAAGCAGCAGAGCCGCGTTGAGCGGTTTTCTCAGGAATGTGTTAAATAAATCATAATCCCTGTTATGCAGGCACCAGACATCGAGGTCGCTGTTCCTGTCTTCAAACAGTTCCAGCGCGACTTTAAATACCTTCATAGCGTTGTTATAGTCATGAGACCGGTAATACAGCAGTCCCAGATTAAAATACGCCATTACATAGCCAGGACAGGAACGTATCGCTTCCCTCAGCATTTCAATACACGGCTTTATGCCGGCTCTCAGGAACTCTTCCGGATTATATAAAGAACCATAGGCTGTCTCAGCAACTGCGAGATTGGTTAGAGCCCTCGCTGACGGTTCCACGCCCGCTGCTTTTTTAAATTCTTCAATACTCATCAAAAGCAGCCTGCTGCCCGCGTTTACAATAAAAGGGCCCTGGGAGGTCCTGAAAAACGCGTAATAATAAACCGGTCCCCTGTCACTGATGTCTTCAGCCTCTTTAATGCCGGTTGCGCTCTCTTTACATTCAAGCAGGGCGCCGATAAATCCGATCAATTTGCCCAGGCGGTTTCTCGATTCATAATCTCCGGTCACTTTTTTATAAAATCTTTCCGACATGGCCTGCAGGCCGGCCGTGTCGTTCAGATACCGTTCAATCTGGTCCGGAAAATCATCGGTCGTGACTGGAATATACTCTTCATCAGGTTTAAAATAATTCCTGATATCAGGCCCTGTATCCATAACCACCGCGCCCTGGGACCCGGCTTCCATGACGCGTCCTGACATCGAACCGTATCTGTGATGAGACAGCACCAGCTTTGAATCCCTTAAAAGGATTATGTAATCTTTATAGCCGGGCAGATGCGGCGCAACGAGCACCCTGTACCGGTCGGAAATGCCGCAAAGTTTCAGGATCCATGCGGAGCGGTCCGGGTGAGCATTATCATCTATAAAAGATGTATATAAAATATCGTACTTCCTTTCCTCCATCCTTTTCGGAGGGACCGCGAAGTATTCTCTCATGGCACCGACATGGTGAAAGACCTCCACCCTGCGGGCTCCCAGGGCCAGCAGCGCTTCTTTTTCAAAATCCGAGAGCGCGATTACGCAGTCCACGGATTTCACATAACATCCTGCAAGATGAATATCGTAGTCCCAGTCCGATATAAGTGCAAAAGTCGGAAAGGGAGCGGATTCTATTCCCGGCGGCAACAGGTTCCATTCCGCCTCCCAGAGGATACAGCAATCAGGCTGCCAGCCGGCAGGCAATCGTGCGAGCGCTTCCCTGAAATCAGCGCCTGTTTCAATCTTTATATCAACACCTTCGTTATAGCCGAAGGTCAATATCTCATGCCCTTCAATATCGCCCATGTAATTTTCAATGTGATTTGAAACAAACTTGCTCCTTACGGGACTGTTTCCTATGCCAAGCAGAAGGATTTTCATTTCAAGCTTCCTGCCTTTCAAGAATAAATCTTTCCAGCGCGTCGAGCTTTTCACGCATCAGATTTTCCCTGACCCCGGTTGCTTCCCTGATATATTTATATATGTCAGACAGGATTGAAGCTGTTTCTTCATCCTGACCTTCGGTCCCGTCGCAAGAGGCCAGATAGTCACTGAATATTTCGATAATCCTGTCAATTCTCCCAAGCTCATTCCATACTCCGATAATTCTGTACAGCAATCTGATATCGCGCGGATTCTTCTTCAGGCACGGATACAAGCTGTCTATCATCCCGTTTAATACAACCTCCGTGCAGGGATCGTGGAGACCTCCTGATGACTGATTGAATCTGCCGAGGGATTCCATTAAGGTCTTTAATTCTACGGTCCGGTCCCTCATGCTTTTTATTGAAGAAGATAACAGCTTAATCTCATTGACTCCTTTCAGCATCTCTTTGTCTCTCTGATATAAATACAGAAACCTGATCATCTCCATTCTGAGGCCCAGATCCAGAGGCATTAATTTTATCGCCTCTTCGTACAGGGCAATGCTTTCCTGTCTGAGCCCCAAAAGCGCCGACAATTGGGCAGCCCTTTTAACAACCAGCCTGTTTGAAGGATATAAATCATGAGCATGCATAAGCACATCAAGGGCGTTATACAGGTCTCCACGTTCTTCGTAAATCATGGACATGAAGAACAATACCGAGGAATGATAAAGCCTGGCGATATCATCAGAGCTTAGTTCCCCCTTCATCAAAGACAACAGTTTCTCATTCAAGGGCTTCTGAAGAAGGAGATTGAAAAGATCAAAATCCCTGTTCTGCAAACACCAGGGGTCGATCTCATATTCTTCATCCTCCATAAGTCTGATCAGCTTCAAAAAGTTTTCAAGAGCGGCCTCGAGGTTGTCGAGCCTGAAATGGAGAAGTCCCAGATTAAAGTACGCCATGATATATGAGGGATTACTGGCTGTCACGCCCTCCAGCAAAGAGATAATTTCCTTTGCCCCCTCGACGGTTTCCCGGTTTCCGTCATGCTGAAACAAAAGGGCTGACATGGCAACAGCGAGATTTATCAGGCCCCTCGGCGCGGCGTTGACCTCAACCGCTTTCCTGAATTCATCAATACTGAGTCCCAGGAATAAAGAGGTGTTTTTATCTGTAAAAAAGTATCCGCCGCTTACTGTTCTGAAGTACGCGTAGAAATATATTTCACCACTCCTTACGGCGCTCTCATATTCGCCCAGGGAAACCGCCCTTCTACTGATATTTTTCTCCTGCTTCAGATTCCTCTCAATGACTTTAAGAAGTTTCAGGAAACGCGACTCGGATATGAAATTGTCCGTGATGTTTTTATAAGCCCTCTCCGACATCTCCTGCAAAAGGTCTTCATCCTTCAAATATCTCTCTACGCATTCGTAAAAATCCCCGGCCCCGACAGAGACAATCTCGGTTCCATTCTGGAAATATCTTTGAACGTCTCTCCCGGTAACGACAGGGACGGTCCCCTGTGAAGCCGCCTCCAGTACCCGATTGGAGAATACTCCCTGCCTTACATGCGAAAAGGCCAGTTTTGAATTTCTCAACAACAGGATGTATTCCTCATAACTCTTGATACGCGTCTCGATCAGGATATTATGCTTCCCGGATAATTTAACGAGTCTTGCCGCCCACTCGGACCGTTCAGGATGGGTAATATCGCTAAACCATGTCGCGGTATAAAAGAGGTCATACTTGCGGTCCCTGATTTTTACAGGCTGTGGGTCGATAAATTTTTCCCGCACAGAACCCAGATAGAAAATCTCGACGTTGCCGGCGCCTATTACCGGGAGATTTTCCTCATCAAAATATCCGGCCCCTATGACGAGGTCTGCCGCTTCCACAATCGCCTTTGTGTAAATAAGGTCCAGGTCCCAGTCTCCGGGAAATGGAAGGGCCACCACAGGGAACGGCGCCTTCTCTATGCCACGGGGCAGGAGGTTATAATCGATTCCCTGAAGAATGCAGCAGTCAGGGCGCCAGTCCGGTGAAAGGGACTTCACTACTTTTTCAAAATCGTCTTCGGGATTAATGCGGATATCGACACCCTCATTATATCCAAAAGTAATGACATCAAGGTTTTCGTCTCTCCGGTCAAGAAGATTCTCAAAGAAAAATGAGGCGGAATCAAACCTTACCGGTGCGTTTCCTATTCCCAAAAGAAGGATCTTCATCCCAGTTGTCTTCCTCCGGCTGCTTTACCGCACCCTGTTTCTACTATGTACCAGCTCATGGTTTTTTGTATTCCCTCATCAAGTGAAACCCTGGGGGCCCAGCCGAACGCATCTCTGGCCCGGCCTGTGTCAAGGCAGAGCTTTGTCTTGATTGTCGGTTTGGATAAATCATATTCAATACTGAGATCCCGACCTGAGTGTTCAATAATTTTTTTGACCAGGTCCCTTACAGATATGGCGCTCCCGTACCCAACATTGTACAGACCAAACACCGCTCCCTGCACGTCAACAGCAAGCCTGACAAAATCCACAAGGTCTTCAACATACAGGAGGTCCCTTTTCTCTTCCCCGTTCCCCCATACCACAATTTTCCCTCCATCTTCAGTCATCATAACTTTTGCCATTGTAGCGCCGAAGACATGAGATCTCTCGAGATCAAATTTATCATGCGGGCCATAGATATTGGAGTGTCTGACTACAGTATATTTTGTATGTCCGAGCCGGGAATAAAACTCGCACATCTTCTCAATGTATACTTTGGTCCAGCCTGCTCCGAAATAGCCTGGATAAATCTCTTTGTTTGCATCGAAGTCCGTCTCTTTCACAGGGGCCTCGCCCGGCTGATACATCACAGTGCAACTGAAAAAAACCACATGCGACACCTTATGTTCATATGCCGCCCTTAAGATGAGCGAATTCATTATCGCGTTATCTGTTACGTGATAGTATGGCTTGGTTATGATTTCTTTTGCTCCGGATGTGGTCGCAGCGGCCTGGATTATGACATCCATGCCTTTCACTGCGCTGTTCACCGCATCCGCATTCGTAAGATCAGCCCGGACCATTGTTATTTTCCCGTTTTTCAGGGGCTGAGATTTCAGGTATGTTCCGTATACCTCCAGATCATCTCTCATCGAGAGCGCCTCCGCAATATTCCTCCCGATAAATCCTGTGGCGCCGCATACAAGAACTTTCCTTTTCATAACCCTTGACCCTCGACTTCTCTGAGCCACTCTACCGTCCTGCTGATTCCATCTTTAAAAGGCGTCCTCTCTTTTTTCCCGAAGACGGCCTCGAATTTCGAAAGGTCCAGCACACGATAAGGTATGCCCGACGGTTTTGTCTCATCATAGATCGGAGTAGCCTCATGCCCGCAGGCTTCGAGAATGACCTGTACGGCGCCCCTTACAGTAACACCTCTGCCGCTTCCGACATTGACCGGATCGCAAACACAATAATTTTCCAGGACGTCCAGAAGGTCATCCACAAGGTCTTCGACATATAAAAAATCCCTTACCGCATTCCCGTCTCCCCAGACGACAAAAGGTTCCTCCCTCTTCAGCGCCCTCCTGATCAACGCAGGCAAAACATTGGATTTCTCTTCATCGAATTTGTCGTAAGGACCGTAAATACCCGGAGGTCTCACAATCCCTATTTTCATGCCGTGAGTTTTCCAGTAAAATGCCGCCAATTGTTCGACATACCTGTTCACCCATCCCACCCCGAAATACAACGGGTAAGGCGGTTTGTTCATGTCCAGCTCATGTTCCTTAACAGGGTGGTCCGATTCCTGATACACCGTCGAGCTGCTTATAACAAGCACCTTCTCAACGCCGTTCAGGCTGCTCGCCTCCAGAAGGCCCGCGTAAATTTTCAGGTTTGCAAGTATTGAGGCCGTGGGGTTCTCTTTCATTATCTTTGAGCCGTAAGTCTGCGCGGCGCTTATTACGACGTAATCCATGTCGGATGTCGCCTCCATACAGTCTTTAAAATCCGTGAAATCGAATTTCCTGTATTCCCCTTTGACGGCAGCAGGTTTTAAATGATATGAAGCGAGGACTTCGGCGCCGGACGCAAGAAGTCTTTTTACCAGATTTGTCCCGACAAGTCCCGTGCCGCCTGCCACTAAAATATTTTTGCCTCTTAACATGTCATTCACTGTTTTACCGCGTCCGGATTTTTTTCCATTAAGGCTTTTATAAATTCCAGATTTGCAGCATATATGTCGTTCCAACACCCTTCCCTTTGCATATAATTCAGCAGGTATTCCGCCGTCTTCAGTCTGCCTTCATGTACGTGGAGTACCGCCAGGTTATTAATAGTGACTCCTCTAAGTTTATCGAACTTGTCCAGTATACCCGACAGGATATCATACGCTCCCGCAATATTCCCTTCGCCGATTAATCTTTCGCCCTTCCTGATCATTGTTTCAACATCCCTAAAGGCATTCTCGTTGTCGTTCCCTGATTCCGGCTTTACGGGATTCTGCATCCTGCCCACCTCGTTCTCCAGGTCCGTCAGCATATTCTGGGGCAGGCCATTCAGGAAATCAAGGCACCTGAGTATAGCTTCCACGATTTCATCCGATTCCTTCTCGACCTCTTTCCATTTCGGGGATATATCCGTGCCGTGGAGCCGTATTTTTGTCCTGAGATAATGGGCGGCATAACCACAACAGTATTTCTTCATCCAGAGAGCCACGCTTAAAACCCTCACCGATTTAGATACCGGAGGCTGACTTGAGACGAATGACTCCATATAATCGAGAGTAGGTATGGCGATTTCATCCGAATCAGTGGAAATATAGACGTCGTTCATATCATGTACCGCCCTTTCCACAAAATCGCTCCCGTCGATCGCCATCCCTGATGAGAAATCGAACACCTCCTCCCTCCGAGCCGGACAAATCGCTATAGGATGCAAATGGAGCCCTCTCATGATAATGCCCTCCCCACCCACGCTCCAATACAAATACGCGGGCCAGCCGCAGCCAAACGACGAAGAATCCCAAAAGTAAGTTTTCGAATTCTGGTGAACGGCCGCAACGGACAGTTCCATCAACTCACGCGGAGACACGGTTATGGAGGGCTCGCTTTCGGAATAAAAACGCCCGATCAATTCCGGAAGTATTGATGTGCTTACCCTGAAGTTGCCGATTACTATTGCCTTTTTACCTTCAAGCGCAAGTTCATAAAACCTCCTGAACGAACCGTTTGAAACGAGAGAATCCGATACCAGCGTTACAACATACACGTTCCCGTCCCTGCTGCGGGCCTCTCTGAAACCGATCCCATGACACACGCTCATGATTTCGTACTTGATTTTTGATTTATCCACAAGGTCATCGAAGGTCCTGATTTCAGTTTCTATAAGGCTGGAAAGCGTCTTATAACTTTCCGAGTTCTGAATTGCGGCGACATGTTCAGACATCGTAAAAATTTTATACTTATGATCTCCGAACGTCTGTTTAAAGAAACCTAAGTTATCAGGAGAAAGCTGGCAGGGAAGAGTGACCTTCAAAAACATTTCGACATACAGTTGTCCCCATACCGGCAGAATAAAATGAAACTCAGGCAACATTCGAATCCCTCCTTTGCCTTGCGATCCTTTCCGTTTTTTCCAAAGCAGTCGCAGAGAAGAAATGTTTAAAAACCAGACTGCTTAAACCGAATCCCGATTGAGATATTTTTTCAAGGAAAGCGCCGTAACGATTGCTGTAAGCAATGAAATAGTCACCGCATACTTTTACAAAAAAATCTTCTGCAGCGGCCGACAATTTCTCAGGAGAAGGATCAGCTTCTATAAGCTTTAAAACATAAATAAAATAATCGCGCTGCCTTATTCCGAAATCCCGGCTGATCTTCGAGTAATGATCTTTAAACTCAAGATATTCATCTTTCAGGGAATCAAATACTACGGCATTCATCGGATTGTTCATTCTTGCTATGAGGTTTCCGCTGTTTACCTGTACTTTGTTCAGTTCGGCAGTAATAGGGTAACGCGCAAAAATATTCGCATAATGCCCGGCCATTCTCTCTGCCACGGGGTCGTTCATTTTATATTTAGGCATCTCCCAGCAATTCTCCGGATCCGTTACCCGTCCCTCGTCCTTCAGCATCCGGTAGAGTTTCGAGCTTTTTATAAGCATCAGCACGTTGGCAACCAGCATCATATTATCCGCAAATCCGAATTTATAAAGAAATTCCATATTGCTTCTTAATGTCTCCCTGGTGGAGTTAGGTCCAAACATGATGAATCCTATCATTACGTAAAACAGGTCCAGTTCGCCCAATATCTTTACGATCCGGTAATTGTCTTCAAGCCTCGCGTTTTTTTCGTATAATCGTAATTCATATTCAGAGCCGGATTCCGCGCCTGCAATGACGACATCTATTCCCGCCCTTTTATAAAGCTTAAGAAGTTCTATGTCTTCATCCGTTTTCATGGTTTCGCACCGCAAGTAGATTTTCGCGGAGATTTGCAGACCGCGCCTGATTATTTCCTCGCAAATTTCCCTGGAGCGCTGTTTGCCTGATACGCCGGGATCTTCAAAAGAGCTGTCTGAAAAATTGAAGAGCCTGGCGCCGTATTTTCTGTTCAATATCTCAAGCTCATCTACAACGTGCTCAGGGGACCTCCCCCTCCATCTCTTCCCTTTTTGAACCCGGTTATATAAATTTACGCAGCAAAAACTGCATCTCCCGATACATCCCCTGCTGGTCACGACCCTTACACTCTCAATGAGTCCGTTATCCACAGGGTCCCGGGGAGCATTTTCAAGAAAATCTCTCGCAGGAAAAGGAAGCTCGTCAAGATTTTCAATCAGCTCCCTGGGCTCATTTTTTAAAATTACATTTTCGCTATTTCGCCAAACAAGCCCCTTTATTGAGCTGAAGTCTGTCTCCCCTCTCCCAAGCGCCTTCAGCAGCTCCAAAGTCGCAATTTCGCCCTCCCCCATCACAATAAAATCGAACAGGGGTTCATTCTTAAGAATATCCTCCGCAAGGGTAACAAGGAACGGGCCTCCGAGAATAATTACGGCATCCGGCTTTCTATATTTTATCTTCTCAACCGCTGATCTCACCGCCTGATAATTTGCCATATTCAGTTGAAAGCCGTAGATATCAGCTTCAAATTCGGCCACATCGTGTTTTTTCCCGGTAAAATATTGCCTGAATGAAACTTCAAACCCGTTCATACGGAGAAATGAGCCTATAGAGGCCAGACCAAGCGGTATCTCCTGTTCATAATTGTAATCGCCTTCTTTGACCACATTTATCAATTCTACTTTACGCCGGTCTAATGCGCCCATTGCCGTCTCCAGTCCCTGATTGTTCCAATTCGTATTGCCGTCATGGTCCCTCCTCTAAACAAAATCCAGATGCTCTTTATCGGCGTTGAAATATTCCATCAGCATCCTGTTTTTTTGATTGGAAACACAGTGGTGATTGCACGCTGTGGAAGGGTTGATCATGTAAAATCTGCTTTTATCGGAAAACCAGTATTCACTGAAGCGCCGGTCCCTTATTGAACCTATTAATCCATTATCAAGATTATAGGCTTTGTCCTGGCATGAATATACATTAAGGTCGGCGCCGATCACCGGCAGAATCTGAATGTAAGGACACCATGTGTATTTTTTATCAAACTTTCCGTCCAGCTCATGATACGCATCAAATATTTCAAAATTTTCATCTCCCAAAAACTCAACTGCTTTACTGATCTGTTCCTTGACCCCCTTAAAAAAAGGCTTATGGTAATTATTATTTTCCAGACCGCTGTTGCTTACTATGCATGGAGAAACCTTGACATTGCTGACCCCGATATTTTTCAGTTTCCGGATAGATTCAAATACGCGAGAAGAGTTATATTCATCAATTATCAGAACGACCCCTAAATAGCATTTACCGCCCAGTTTCCTGAACTTTTCCATATTGTCCATTACTGCGGTAAATTCTCCTTTACCTACACCCCTGTAATACGAGTAGCTTTCATCGTCCCAACCGTCCATGGAAACCCTTAGCCACGTCGCGCAGTGAGCAAATATTTCAGCAACCTCCCCCTTCAGCCTGGAACCGTTTGTAAGGGAGGCAAACTTCACCTGTGAACCGGCAAGCAGTTTGACCGCATCCGTTAAATACGGATAACAAAATGGATCTCCTCCCCCGCTGAAGGTAATTGCTTTCACGTCCATATTAATAACATCATCCATCAGTTCCATTATCTTGGCTTTCGGTATGTGACTGCTCCGGTCCATATTTTTACCAAGCTGCAGATTCTCCGTTCTGTAAGCACAGTAACGGCAATTATGACTGCATATATTTGTCGGTTTTATTCTTATCTGGACCGGCGGCGTTATTGTCTTCACATCAGGAGATAATGAATCCAGTTTGTCCCTGTAATGGAAGATTTTCATTTTTGTATACAGTAAACCCACAGCGCTTACCTCTCCCTCATGTTTTGCCGCAGCACAGCGCAATGAAGTAGTGCGCCATTTTCGGAAAACCAGTATGGATCATTTCATCATTCATCGAAAACACAAATACATTTTTAAAATATTTAAGGAGTGTGTCTCTCAGACGTTTTTCATCGAATAAATTTACATGTCCCTTCCGGCTTCTTTCCGCCGTATATTGATATGAATAAAGTGACGGCGTTCCAAAAACAGCGACCGCGTCTTTTGTTAAACAGGACAGGATATTTTCAAAAAACCGGTCCTGTTCATCCTGATAGACATGCTCTATCGCATCAATGCTTACCAACCCGTTGACTCCTTTGATATTTAATTTATTACAGGTCAGATCGCGGCACACAAATTCCGCTCTGCTGTGCGGCTTTATCCAGCTTTCGGCATACGTTATCTGTTCCGGGTCAAAGTCAACGCCTATGATTTCAGCCTTTGTCTCGGCACCAAGGACTAAACAGCCGATGCCTTCGCCGCAGCCGATATCAACGATTTTTTTCCTGTCATGCAGCATTTTCGCAGCGAACTTATAACGCGACAGCGTAAAGCCCAGATGTTTAGGGTCCTTTAACAGTGAGAGGGAATTTACCGGTCCTAAAGAAATACGCCTGTTCAGCTCCGGATCACCCTGTACCTCGCTCCAAAGTCTCTTTGTCTTCGATATCTTTTTCTTTTTCTGCGTCACCATATACTATAGCCTCCGTCAATCACGATGTTCTGACCGGTGATGTATGAGGATGCCTCTGAAGCCAAAAATATTGCGACCCCGGCAAGATCGTCCGGATGTCCGATCCGGTTCATCGGAATTCTTCCTGTAATCTCCCGCATGTAATCCGGGCGTTCAGGCCCTTTCTTTTTTGGAAACCAGCCCGGGCTTATTGCATTCACCCTTATCCCTTTTTCCGCCCATAGCGCGGCCAGGTACCGCGTCATTTGCAGAACGCCTCCCTTGGAAACAGCGTAATGAAGGGGCGCGTTGTTGTTCAGATCGAGATATACTCTCTGGTCAGGGGCCAACATGCTCCATAATGAGGCCATGTTGATAATGGAGCCCCGGCCCGCTTTGAGCATGGCCGGACTTACAGCCTTTATAGTCAGATAATAGAGTGTCAAACAATTTTCAATGGCTTCGTCCCAAGAAGTTTTTGTCAGTTCTTCCCATTTTTCCCGTTTTCCGGAGAACGCGTTGTTCACTAAGATATCCACTCTCCCATGTTTTGCCAGGATTTTTTCAACTACACCATGGATATCATCTTCCCGTGTAACGTCACAGACATAATAATCAAGACCGTTATTCCCGGTCCCGCTGTTCCGGTTTACGAAATCTTTTAACCCTTGCTCATTCCGGCTCAACAAAATGACTTTAGCCCCAAAACTGCGGAGGGCATTCGACATGGCAGCGCCCAAATGGCTTGCCCCGCCGGTAACCACGGCCACCTTGTCTTTAAGAGAGAATATCTCCCGATATCCGTTATTCATGTGAAACTCCGTTCCAATGGGGTCCGGGGGGAACTATCCCGGCTACCGGCCCGTTGGCCCCTTCGTACGGATTTGAGAATGACTTAATTTGATATTTGAACATTAATAGCATATTCCCTTATATTCCTTTACCGCTGCAGCTATATCGTCTGCAGTGATTTTGAAATGTTTCCTCATTCCCCCCGTATCTTTGATCGTATGAATGTATTCATGAGGAATGCCCATCACTTTTAACCGCCAGGGAGGATTTATGTCTGCATGCATCTGCTTTAAAATGCCGCCGAGCCCGCAGCTTGAGAAATGCTCTTCAACGGTTATCACCGTCTCCACGTCTTTCAGCATGTCAATGAGAGCTTCTCTGTTTAACGGCTGTAACACCGGAACGGATATCATCCGCGGAGACATGTTTTCTTTTACAAGAATGTCGTATGCCTCCATTACTTCAGCGGAGATGGAGCCGTGAAATAGCACGGCGGCGTCCGAACCCCGTCTTACCGCCTGCGGGACCGTTATATCAAAATCTTCATCCTGATGTATTACCGGCTCACCCCTCTTGGCCAGTCTTACGTATACGGGTTTGTCGTTCTTCAACGAGTAAACCGCGGCAAGCCTTGCTTCGACCGGGTCCGCCGGAGATATTACCGTAAGGTTCGGCAGCGTCTGCGCCAGGCCGATATCCTCCACGGAATAGTGCGTCATCCCCTGGGGCGCATAAGTAACTCCGCTCCCGATCCCTACAAGTGTAACCGGTAATTTTTGATAACATATATCGTTCCTGATCTGCTCATAACACCGGTACAATAAAAAAGGAATTATGTTGTACATGAATACCTTATAACCTGTAATAGCCAGTCCGGCGGAAAAACTTGCCATATTCTGTTCCGCAACTCCGAGGTTCAGAAATTTTTCAGGAGATGTATCCTTAAACCCGTCAAAAACTCCCAGCCCCGCGTCACCGCTTATGAAAAAAATATCATCCCTTGTCCGGGATGCGTTTATGATCGTGTCCACAAAAGTGTTTCTCATCCGATCTCCGACAGCGCTTTTTCCTTGTGTTCATCCGTAACGATGAAATAATGCCAGACCAGCTCGTTTTCCATAAAGGAAACACCTTTGCCTTTTGTAGTGCAGGCGATTATGATTTTAGGCTTTCCTCCCGGATCTTCGTTAAAGGCATTTCTAAGGGCTTCGGTATCATGTCCATCGACGTTAATCGCGTGCCAGCCGAAAGCCTCCCATTTTGAGTTTACCGGCTCATAATTGCACAGGTCTCGCGCGCGTCCATATCCCTGCAGGTTGTTGTAATCTATTATTGCCGTGAAATTATCCAATCCGAGCTTCGGCGCAAATAACGCCCCTTCCCATATAGACCCTTCCTGCGACTCTCCATCCCCGACAAGCGCATACACCTTTCTGCCGCTGCCTCTCTTTTTCAATCCATATGCCATTCCAAGACCAATGTTAAAGCCGTGGCCCAGAGAACCGGCCGAGACTTCTATCCCTTTTGCACTGAATCTATCGAGATGCGCCGGGAGAGTGCCGTCGTTTTGATAATACCCTTCCAACAACTCCGTGCTCATTATGCCCCTTACCGCCAATGTGCTGTACAGCGCCATAGCGGCATGACCCTTGCTGAGAATAAATATGTCTCTCTCATCCCACGGTTCGAGCTTCATCACGTCGAAATACAGGGCGGTCAATATATCCGCGCATGAAAGAGAGGACGCGACGTGTGGACTCCCCGACCTGTGGGCCGCCTTGATTATCGAGACCCTTATCTCTCTTGAGACCTCTCGTAAATTCATTTCACCCTGCACTCGTTCAGCATATTATTTGCCGCGGTCATTACCTCAGACAAATCTATATCTCTCATGCATTCCAGCCCGGTTGAGCATTTCGGGCCGTAACACGGCATGCAATTACATTTGCTTTTTGAAATTATGGACCTGCTTTCTCCGTAGAAATATATTTCCTGCGGGTTCGTCGGTCCGAAAACCCCTATCACTTTTTTCTTGAAGGCCTGCGCAAGATGAAGCCCGAGGCTGTCGTTGGATATGATGACCCAGCAAGAGTTCAGCCAGTCCATGTACTCACGCAAATCGCGGCGTCCCTCCTGCCATGAAACAGAGTATCCCGATTCCAGCATGGTCCTCTCCAAAGTCCTCCACATATCCATCGGCAGGGCCTTGTTCGGCCACTTTGAGCCTACCTCGAAATTAATGCCGATATCGTATCTCTCCACTGTTCCGGGGCGGTATCCGATTATATATTCCTGCCCCTTCCATTGGACCCCTATCATCTCTACCAACACCTGCTGCCAGAACCCCTTCGGGCTGCTGGTTTTCTTTTTATCTTCTATATACTCGATAAAATCAAGACCTCTTTCATAGGCATGATAGGTGCCGTTGACGCTTTCAAATCTGAACCCGTACTTCACCCATGCGTCTATCATGTCAGCCAAAGCGCATACGCCGGGGATCTTTTCAAGGTTTATGAGCACATCGTATTTTTCCCGCATAAGCTGGAAGGGAACAAAATTGTCCCATACTATAACCTGGTCAATAAGCGGGTTCTTGTCCAGGAGCGCTTCCGCATGAGCATCTACGAGCCATGTTATATGGGAACATGGGTACTTCTCCCTCAATGCCCCTAAAATTGGCGTCGTCCTCAGCACGTCTCCAAGGCTCGGGAACCTGCCTATTGCAGCATCGAGGGTCTCCGAGTAACCTAATTTTATTATCAATATCTTTGTCATGGTCCTCTCCCTATATAAGCTTCTATATGAAATTTACGTGTTCCGGCTTGTTTTCAAGCATTTCTAAAAATTCATTCACCCTTGCCATTCTGCAATTGCGCCTGCACTCATCGATCCGGAGAACGTTCATTCCGTATCGCAGCGACGCCTGTCTTCTTTCGCCGTAGAAAACCTCTTTCATGCCGCAGTGATATATGTTGCCTGCATTAAACCTTTCGTCTTCTATATATTCTTTACACGTGTAGAAATCCCCCCGTGAAGAGATGTAACCGCCGAAAGACAAGGCGTGACAATGGTTATAATTTTTCACATTCGCCATATAATTCTTCATGGCCTGTCTTCTGAAGATTATTTCCGGGACCGATCCGTCCTTGAATTCATCGACAATCCCCTGTATCTCATCCAACGTCCGGTCTGAATAAACCTCGTCCCTTCTTTTAATCATTTTCGGATTGAAAGAATACGGCTTGAAGCTGTAGTAATCAATTTGCATGTCCGAAAACAATTCCGCCGCATTTCTGATATCGCCCGCGTTTTCTTCTACTATGAGATATTGAATGCCGACCGTGACCGGGAGATCAAATTGTTTCTTGATCCTGACAGCCTCATTTATGTTGCCGATCGTCCTGGCGAAAAAGCCCTCTTTTACGCCGTGGACCTTCGAGTAGACTTGCGGGGTCCCGGCATCAACACTGAATCTTATCCATGTTAAATAAGGGAGAATTTCCTCCCACACGGCGGTATTGCCTGAATTCCCGTTTGTCGTCAGTGATACATCGATACCGGATTCCCGTGCCGTTTTTACGAATAACCCGAGATCTTCGTGAAGCAGCGGCTCTCCTTCACCCGCGAACATGATGCTCCTTACGCCGAGCTCCCCCATTTCATGAAGCCTTTCGCAAAATATGCCGGTTTCAAGCCTGCTTTTATTGTCCATGGCAAAATCGACCCCGCAGAATACACACCGGTTATTACAGAAACCGACGGGACTGATCTCCATATAGACCGGGGCCGCGATCCTCTCCTTCTGCCATTGCAAGACCCTGTCCATGTGCCAATACAATTTATGTCCGTCTATGAGATACCTGTCCGTCATTGATTTACCCTGTCTTTACGTATTCATCTTCCACGGCTTCGAGGTTCTTTATCTCAACGCTTGTATGTCCGAATATCTGGAATCTGTTCGTCTTGATCTTCACGTCGCATGGATTACAGTCGCCGTAAAAAGAGCACGGCCTGTATTTTTCAATCTCTCTCTCATTGAAATCCTCATCCAGGACATGTGCTACGGGCTCCCTGCCTTTATACAGGTCGGCATGACATCTGTGCACGTACCCTGCCGGATCCACGAGTAGCTCGGTTGTCCTGCAGTCACATTTTTTCAATTTATCCCCGCATACCGAGTCGTCATATTTGAATGTGCCGTAGAGCATGCCGTTCCATTCCCCTAAAAATTCCTTGGTCCTGAAGTCTATTCCGAGCTTAAGGCACTCTTCCATGGTCCGCATTATATACGCCCTTCTGGATTCCTCCGGGTGCAGCACGCCGTAAATCCCTATTCTGAACCCCGCAGCCTGCAGCTTGAACGTCTTCCCGATCAGCTCCTCTATATCGTTCTGACCTGGATGATAGCTGACCCTTATGGCTGCATACGGCGACTCCCTCGTAAACCGCCGGACCGGGACCTTCTCGATGAATTCATCCACGTCAAAGGACATGTTCGTCAGGAGGTCCATTTTTATGTCTTCCTTGACCTCGTTTACGAACCTGTAAAATCCTTTATGAAGCGTCGATTCGCCGCCCTGGATCGTGAGGGGGAGATCCTCCCTGAGCACCAGCCGGTTTGCGGCATTGATCCAGTCATTAGCAGACATTTTCACCGGTTTTGACCGGCCGGTCAGTGTGTTGCCCGAATGGAGATTTATGCAGTACGGGCAATGCAAATTGCAGGACAGGGTCAGGAAAAAAGCCACATAGTTATGCATGGGGTCCACTCTTACCTGCATGACTTCACCCCTCCTGTCAATACATCTCTCCCCGCGTTTTTAAATTGATAGTGATAAGCTCCCCTTTTGGAGCCGTACCAAACGACCTCCTTGAGCCAGTCGTCAAGATTGGACCATCTTGCGGCAGTCCTGTCGATAATGTAATTCACAGGGCCTTCCGTCAACGGAATGTCCGCACCGTTCAATTTCCCATGATATATCTCCAATATATTGAAATGCAGGGCAACTTCCAGATTCGTCTCTGTAAATAGTTGTTTGATCAAGTCCTTATTGATCCATATCGCTTCATGGAGCAGGCCGTCCGGCATCTCCAGACCTTTCTCTCCGGCAAAACGTGACAACACAAATTCCGCTTCCCTGTAAAACTCATCGAGGCCGTCCCCGGCGCAGAGTTTAATAAACATATATTCATCGGCAGGCCACCAGAGATTAAGCCATTCCTTCGAGGCGACATGTTCGCTTCCGCCTTTCTGAATATCCATTGCCTTCCCGGTGAAAAAAGACGCGATCTCCGACAACTTGCCGCATCCGTCAAGTCCTTTTATAAAGATTTCGGTCAATTCCCTGAAACTTGCGGAGTACAGAGAATTTAAAAGCAGGAAAGGGACCTGGAGCAGTTTATTAAAGTAAAGCAGCGAGATCATCCAGCAAAACACCCTGGTCTTTATCCAGTCTTCTTCAGGCATCGTGTTCGTGCCGACTACCAGTTTCTGGAATTCTCCACGATCACCTTTATCGTCGAGGGAGGTGTGATGCGGCACAAGCCTGGAATCAGCAAGGACAAAGCCATATCTTATTTGATATTCCGGGTCCGCCATCTCGGTATTCTCAAGTATCGTCAGGTTGATGAACTGGATCCTGTTATGCTGGCCGCTTTCTATCAGGCCCGATACCCCGCTTGTGAAGGACCCATACGACTCATCAGGCAAGCCTATAATCAGGTCGCTGAACGTCGGGATATTGTTCTGCGTGAACATGTTCTGCAAATCCTTGTAAACTTCGTTGCTGATATTACTGCGGTTAATGCTCTTCAGGGTCTTTTCGTTTAACGACTGGAGCGCCAGGTTTACCCCTTTTTGCAGCCCTGAATCGTTGAAGAGCTTTTGCATTTCGAATATCTTTTTAGTGGAGTTTTTTGTGTTCTGGACAGAAAAGGCCTCGGGATAACCATACAGTTTCTTGTTCTCCGCAACCTTTTCGGCTATTTCCCTGTCCCTTTCAAGCATCCCGAAATTTGCGTCGCAGCAGAAAACGAATTTTATTTTGTTCCGGCTTATCCAGTCTATCTCACTGAAAATTCTTTCCTTCCCGAATTGATAGACCCTGCTTCTCGTCTTTTTGCCCCAATAGCAATACGCGCAGGTAAAAGGACATCCCCTGTTTGTTTCGATCAGGGCCGACCATCTCTCCTCAGGATACGCCTTCAGTAATGCGTCGAACACCCCCTCAAGGTAAGGCGACGGTATTTCATCTATGTCCTTTATCCTCTCGCTTCGGGGGTTATGCACATAATGATTCTCCTTATTGATGAATCCTGCTGAGGGCGCTTTCTCCCATGCCTTCTGCTGAACGTTCTCAAGGATTTTCAGGAAAGGGACTTCGCCTTCTCCATAGCATATTAAGTCAATGGAAGGATGGTCTCTTAAAAACTTTTTTGCCGCGTCAGGAGCTTCCGGCACCATCGGGCCTCCGAATACGATTACGATGTCAGTCCTTCTGCTTTTTAGTGCGCCGGCAATTTTCAGATTTATATTGTGGTTCCAGAGATAGCTGCTAAAAAAAACAATATCGCAGTTTGACAGCCGGTCAGCAGCGGCTTCGACGCCGAGCCTCTTGTAAATCGGCAGGTGAAAATTATATTCGCCCGGCGCCGACAGGTATTTCTGAGCGTACGCCTGAAGCAGGCCGATTGAATAAGGCAGGTAATATTCACTGCCGAAGCTCTCACCGACCTGTACCAGTCCGACCTGTATTTGTCTCTTGTCTGCTTGTTTATGCATTGTTCTCAAAATAGTTCAGCTTGTTCATATATTCATCGGGATGCTTGAGAAACCACTCCCAGGTCTTCTTGAGCCCTTCTCTAAGGGGGGTGGACGGATTGTAATGGATCAGCTCTTTTGCAAGAGATATATCCATTATCCTTTTCACGGCCCCTGAAGGTTTTGACGGATCAAATACATATTTAAAATCGACAATCGTCCGCAGGGTTTCAACTAATTCCCTTACGGAGCAGGGTGCGCCGCTCCCGAGATTTACAAAACCCGAATTTGTCCCGTAATGTAAAGCCAGGACAATCCCCTCCGCTACATCCCTGCTGAAGACAAAATCTCTTATCGCTGAGCCGTCGCCCCATATGACGAGCGGGGACTCTTTACTGTAAATACGATACATGAGAGACGGTATCACGAGTGAATTTTCAGGATTGAAATTATCGCCGGGACCGTAAACGTTTGAAGGCCGGACTACGGAAAAATTACTTAAATTGTGTTCGGTCTTATATGCGTTAATTTGCAGCTCGGCCATTCTCTTGGCCCATCCTGCAAAATCCATCGGAAGGCTGTCTAATCTGTATTCGGTCTCCCTGAATACCTCCGCGTGCGGGTAAGCGCCCACTGAGCTCGTATACACGACTTTTCCCACTTTTTGCAGCCTGCATGCCTCCAGGATATTTGTATTCATCATCAGCATCGGGACGAAGTGTGTCGCTATCCTGTGCTCCGCTGCTTTTACCGAGGCCCCGATTCCCGCAATGTGAAAGACAAAATCCATGTTCTTACATATTTCCCTGCAAAAACCATAATCGGTCAAATCGCCTGTGATATGCTCGGCTTTCCCGCTCACTACTATTCTGTCGAGAGAGACTATTCTGATATTGGACCCTGTTTCGGAAAGAATGTCCACGACCTGCCTTCCGATCAGTCCCGTGCCGCCGGTCACAAGAACATTCTTTGAAACAAAGCTCTTTAAGATTTCTTCTTTAATAGCCATTTAATACCGTCCGGAATTTATCATTTCACAACTGTTAAGGCCTTCCAGGGATTTCTCGAGAGCTCGTCTCTCCAGTAGTCCAGGATGTCTTTCAGGGTCTTTTCAAACGGGATTTGCGGCTGCCATCCGGTTTCGTTTTTGAATTTATCTATGCACGGGACCTGCAGGGTCACATCCGAAGGCCTCATGAGCTGGGGGTCGGCCCTAATCTCAAATTTCTGCTTCGCAAATGAAAGCAGCATATCGAGCGCCTCGCCGATGGTGGTCGTCCGGTTGCCTCCGATATTGTAAACCTCTCCGTGTGTGCACCTGTTTACCAGTATCCAGTACGCCCTTACCGCGTCCCGCACGTCGCAGAACGTCCTTACGGATTTCAGGTTGCCGACATTGATGACCGGCGGTTTGAGCCCGATTTCTCCGGCAGCCACCTGTTTTGCAAAAAAAGACAGCGCAAACACGTCTCCCCTCCTCGGTCCCGTATGGGTAAACATCCTGGTGCGGATCGTTTTTAATCCGTAAGAAGTCCAGTACTGAAACGCCAGCATGTCCTCCCCGACCTTGCTCACCGCATAAGGCGACGCAGGCCTGAACGGGCAGCTCTCTTTTATCGGCAGGTCAGCTTCGGTAACCTGCCCGTATACTTCCGACGATGAGCAGATATGGATGACCGGGTCGATCTTTGTAATCCTTACCGCCTCAAGCAGATTTGCAGTGCCGAGCACGTTAGACCACAAAGTCTGTATGGGGGAATTGAAGCTCGTAAGGACATAGCTTTGCGCGGCCAGGTGAAATATTATATCAGGCTTAATGGCGTCGAAATGCCGGATCAGCGCGCTCAGGTCTCCCAGGTCCGCATCGAGCAGCGAGATTTTGTTATAAATCTTTTCAAGGTTGTCTTTGGGACTCCGCCACCTGCACAAACCATAAATCTGATGCCCCTCATTTAAATCAAGAAGGTATTCCGCGAGATGACTGCCTACGAAACCTGTTACTCCAGTGATAAGAATTTTCATTTATTCACGCCTCTTCTTTTCATTTATTCCTTCCGCCTCCGTTAAAACGGGCCTTTGAATTCAACCTCTTCGATATCCAGTTCACGCGACGGGACCCACGCGGTCCTTTCAGGGCGCAGCATTGATAACGCCTGAGATGTGATCTTTTTTGCATCAGGATAAAAATGCTCTTCGAGTGTGGGCGTTGTTGGACAGGGCACGGGCGAAAACCCCATCCTGTGCACGTTCGCCTGTATTTTCCTTTCCACAAGGACTGCGATTATCTCTGCGCCTGCGCCGCATGTCATCCAGGCATTGTCTACTACAATCAGGTTCCCCGTCTTCGATACCGATTCCGCAATCAGGTCCGTATCAAGCGGACTCAGGCATACGGGGTCTATTACTTCAGCGCTTATGCCGGCGTCCTGTAAATACTGCCCGGCCCTAATACATTCAATGGCCATCTGCGAGATGCCTACCAGAGTTATGTCTCTTCCCTCCCTTAATATCCTTCCCCTGCCGAACGGGACCGTGTAACTATGTTCCGGGACATGCCCCTTCTGGTAGTAAAGATGTCTGTGCTCTATCATCATCACCGGATTATTATCCCTGATCGCATGTATAAGGCATCCTTTAGCGTCATAGGCCGTTGCAGGAGCAACGATCCTGAGTCCGGGGATATTCATTAAAAGTGGATAAATGCTCTGGGAATGCTGCGGTCCCTGACCCCAGCTCTTTCCGATAAGAGAACGTATGACGATGGGACAAAAAACCTCTCCGCCGTACATGTAGTGCATCTTTGCGGCCATATTCACAATCTGGTTCATTGCAAGCAGGACAAAATCCATTCTGATGTGTGTTTGGACGGGGCGCAATCCCGCCAGTGCCGCGCCTATCGCAACGCCTGCCATTCCATCCTCTGCGAGAGGGGTATCAAATACCCTCACTGGGCCGAATTTTTCCTTGAGTCCTCTTGTAGATCCCAATATCGCCTTAGGGTCATCGACCCCCTGACCCATGAGTATCACAGAATCATCAGACGTCATTTCCTGGTCAAGCGCTTCACGTATTGCTTCGGGATAGCTTAAAATTCTCTCCACGATTCACTCCTTAAAAAGATGTTCATGAAGTTCACTCTTATCGGGGAAAAGACTGCTTTCCGCAAAATCAAAGGCGGTCCTTATTTCATCCTCGATCTCCGCTTCCATCCGGTCCTGTCCGTTGAGGTTCAGCATCCTCCGCAGCCTTTTCAATTCGTCGTTCTCCATCCAGCATTCCACATCCTCTTTTTTCCGGTATCCAAGATGAAAGTCATCATTGGGTCCAACATGCTCTCTCCAGCGACAGGTAACAATCTCAAGAAATGCCGGACCTTCTCCCCGTCTTATCCGTTCACAATATTTCCCGGCCGATTCATAAATCTTGAAGATGTCACCGTCCTCTATCCTCTCCGAGGGCATCCCGTATGTCCCGGCACGCTCACACAGGTTGTCCGAATGCCGCCGCTCCAAATGGTGAGAATGGATGGCATAATAATTATTTTCACATACAAAGAGCACAGGCAATCTTTTCAATGCGGCAAAGCTCAGCGCTTCATGAAAGGCGCCCTCGTCGGCGGCGCCGTCTCCGAAAAAGCTGACTACTACTGAATCCCTGCCCCTGTATTTCAATCCGTACGCGTAACCGACAGATATGGGGATAGTGGTCCCGACGATCGCGGAAGTCCCCATGATGCCGTGCTCAATATCTATCATATGCATGGAACCGCCCTTGCCCCTCGCGCATCCCGTGATTTTCCCGTAAAGTTCGGCAATCATCTTTTTTAAATCCCCGCCCTTTGCGAGGTACATCGCATGCCCTCTGTACGTGCCGAAGACGACGTCATCCGGCTGCAGTGCCTCGCATACGCCAACGGATGCCGCCTCCTGTCCGATGGAAAGGTGCACAGGGCTTTTGATCCTGTCGGTTGGATAAATACGGGCGATCTCTTCTTCAGTCCTGCGTATCCTGTAGAGAGATTTATAAAAACGCTCAATTAATTCCGGATTGTTCTCTATCATTCTACTTCCCCTTTAGTGTAAAGTTGCAAGGTCCTGCAGGCATGCTGTAATCTTTCGGGGTTTACGCAAATGTTCATGTAATCTTCGGGAATTCCGATGTCCATAAAATATCCTCTGACTGCCATACCGAACAACCCATTTTTAATAACGGCAGGCAGGAAATCTGTTTCCAGAGAGACAAGTCCCGGAGGGATAGCGTTTACGACATTACTCTTAAAGATATAAACCCCGCCGTTAATAAGTCCCTTTCCTTCCCGCCCCTTTTCCGCAAATCTTTCCACTTCTCCTTTTTCGTTAACCTCCACGCTTCCATAACGGCCGGAATCATCGACCTCCGCGAGTCCTATTGTGACAGAGGCGGATGTTTCCCTGTGGAAAGCGGCAAGCGCCTTAAAATCAATATCCAGAAATGAATCTCCATTCATCGCAGCAAAATGTTCGCCGTCTATTAATCCCGCTGCCTTTCTTATCGCCCCTCCTGTTCCAAGAGGTTCTGTCTCTTCGGAATATTCTATCCTCACTCCCCATTTCGAGCCGTTGTCAAAATAGGACCTGATTATTTCCCCCTTATAGCCGATTGAAAAAATCAGCTCCCTGATATCCCATTTAACAAGCTGCATAACCAGATATTCAAGAAAAGGTCTTCCGTTAACAGGCGACATAGGTTTTGGAATGTCTTTAATGACATCTCTCAATCGCGTTCCTTTCCCTCCGGCCAGAATAACAGCTTTCATCTTAATTCCTCTTCGGTCCATACCCTCACAGCATAAGAATTAGTGGCAAGCGACAGCAGCGCAGCTGTCGCAAGTTCAGACGTGCCGCTTTTGAGAACATGCCTGATCGCTCTTTCCGGCTCCATGAATATTATTTCAGCTTCTTCCATTTCATTTTTCAGCGGTTCTTCAACTTTTTCAATATCCTCAGCTATAAAAAATGTCCTTTGCCCATCCCTTTATTGCCATCCATAGCAAAAGAACCTACATAGCTCCATTTATTTGCCCTGTAACCGGTTTCTTCAAGCAATTCCCTCCGGGCCGTTTCTATCGGCTGCTCATCTTTTTCAATACAGCCGGTCGGCAGGACAAAACCGACCTTTCCTATTCCATGCTTATATATTCTTTCAAGAAGGACCTTGCCGTCTTTGCTGTGAGCATAGACCATAGCATAATCAGGCAGATCGACCCTGTAATAATCGTCAACTATCCTTCCTCCCGGAAGCCTGACTTTGTCAACATAGACCCTTATCCAGGGATCAGCTGAAAAAACCTCTCTGCTTTCCATTAGTTCCCATTCCAGTATCTCTGATCTTTCCATTTCCTCTTCCATGCGTTCATGCATACTGTTTCAAAAATTCCTTCAGTGTTCTTATTATGTAATCGCATTCTTCCCTGCCGAGGTCCTGATGCACTCCTATATGTGTTCCGTTCCTGCCTATATATTCCGCATTCGGGAAGTCTCCGTATTTATAGCCCCTGAATTCAAAGCCCCGGCACTGTGTCGGCATTGACGTAAACAGGTCCCTGGTATCAATCCCGTTCTTTTCGAGATGCTGCACAAGCTGATTTCTTGTAAACCCTTTCCCTTCCCGAACTATAATCGGTAAGGCGTGAGGGCCTATCTCTTCATGATGTTCTTTTTCTATTGAAAACATATAACCGTCGAACTGCTTCATTTGATCGAGGAGGTAATAAAGGTTTTCTCTCCTCTTTTGTAAGATTTCATAATAGATGTCAAGATTCCCTATCCCTATTGCCGCCTCCATCTCGTTCATCTTGGAGGAGAAGCCTATTCTTTCAAACACAAATCTTATGTCACCGCTGCCGTTATTGCCGAACCTTTTTTCACAGTACGCAGAAGCAGTATTGAGAACACAGCTTTTACACTTGCACGCCCTGCCATGGCTCCTGAGGGATCTCAGCACTTCCGCATAAGCCTCATTATTGGTCGTGATGATGCCACCCTCAACAGTAGTGATAATATGAGCTACATATAAACTGAAGGCCCCCATATCACCCAGAGTCCCAGCATTCTTCCCTTTATATACGGCGCCGTGAGCCTCGGCAGCATCCTCTATTACGCGCAGGTCATATTTTTTTGCAATGCCGTTGATTGCGTCCATATCCGCAGGCTTGCCCATTAAATGCACAGGCATGATCGCCCTTGTCTTTTCTGAAATGGCGCATTCAATCTTCAGAGGGTCGATGTTAAGGGTCTTCATCTCCACATCAACGAAAACAGGCATAAGCCCCGCGGCCAATACAGCATTGCCGGTTGCGACAAAAGAAAGGGCAGGCAGGATGATCTCATCTCCGCGTTCAGCCCCAAAATCGTACAGGGCCGCCAGGGCCAGAACATCAGCATCCGTCCCGCTGCTGACGGCAACGGCCTCCCCTGTGCCGACCAGTTCGGCAAATCTTTTTTCAAACTCACGCACATATCTGCCGCTGGACAGCCTGTTTGAATCCAGTATATCCCTTATCAGTTCTTTAGATCTCTCCGTAACAGAAATAGTGCCGAAAGGTATTCTCACTCTGATCCCCCGTTCCCGGTATAATAAATAATCTGGCTGCCTGAGAATTCAAATTTGAACGGCACATGCAGGAGAAAGATCAGAGACTGTTTTAACCTCTCACGGTCTTCCGGTCTTACAAAGAACAGCATGAATCCTCCGCCTCCGGCCCCTAATATCTTCCCGCTGATCGCACCGTTTTTCATGGCTATATCATAAATATAATCAATATAGCTGGTGGATACGACTCCGGACAGGCTCTTCTTGAGCATCCAGTTTTCATGAAGAAGTCTGCCGAAATCAACCAGATCACCTTCGCAAAGGATATTAATGGCCTCGTCAACCATTTTGTACATCGTCTTTAGCGTCTTTCTGTTTTCGTCAGCTTTTTCCAATTTATCTTTCTCTATTTTTGAAGCGGTCCTGACAAAGCCCGTAAAAAAGAGCATCAGGTGATCCTGAAACTCCTGTATTTTTTTCTTGCCGATAGTGATGTTCTTCACTTCGATATTGTCTTCACCCTGGAAACTGATCCTGTTAAGCCCCCCGAAGGCAACAGCCACCTGGTCCTGCGAACCCACATTTTCCCTGATCATGTTCTGCTCAATATGAATGGCGTCAAGCGCAAGCTGCATCTTCTGGACCATTTTGCCCCGCAACGCATAGAGGGCATGTGTCAGTCCTACTGTAAAAGCAGAGCTTGAGGCAAGCCCTGTCCTGGCTGGAAGGTCTCCGTCATGATGCAGCTCCAGCCCCTCCTTCACCTCCATATACTTCAGCGTTTCCCTGATAGCGGGATGAATGATCTCATCTATCTCGTCAACCTGTTCAGCCTTCGCATATACAAATCTGTGTTTGTATTCAAAAAACTGGGGAAGCAGCCTGCAGCTTATATAACAGTATTTATTTATGGTCACCGAAAGGACCCCACCGCCGTTTTCCCTGTACCACACCGGGAAGTCGGTCCCACCGCCGAAAAATGAAATACGAAATGGTGTCCTGCTGATGATCATAATATCCCTCTGATCCCCATACTTTTGAAGGGGCGCTGAGTGCTTCCCCCTCTCTGTAAAAGAGGATGTGTGGATTTTTCAAATTTGAATATCATATTGATCATATTTAATTCATTACATATTCGCTCACTACAAATTCCGCAAAACTCATTGAACTTGTAAAAGCAGGTGAAATCGCATTAAGCACATGAACGCTGTTCCCGTCCTTTATGATCTTGAAATCCATGATCAGCTCTTTATTTTTCCAGTCAACAAGCTGAGGCCTTATTCCCACTTTGTCGCATGGTATAACATCCTCTGGTTTCAGATCCTTTACCAGTTTTCTGGAATCTTCAAAGAAAGACTTGAAGCAGTATTTTTTTGTTTCTGTTTTAGCAACCTCGCTGAATTTGGGGTTCTTGAAAAAAAGAAGGACATCCCTCATTAAAATGCTGAAAGCCTCTCTGTCCAATCCACCGACTATCCCGTAATTCTCCCTGCCGAATGCAGGGATGGCGGTCGGCCCCAGGTATACGTCTCCATTTATTCCTTTAGTAAAATGGATCCCAAGAAAGGGATTTCTGATATCAGGAACAGGATAAATATTGCCATTCACCATAGAAGACCTCTCTTTTCTTAATTTCCTGTAGATACCCTTGAACGGTATCATCCTGTAATCAGATCCGACCCCGAATTCATGAGCGACCCTGTCGCTGTATGCGCCTGCGGCATTAATAAATATCTTGAACCCGATCTCTCCCCTGTCGGTTAGAACAGTGTTACTTCCCTTTAGCGATTGAAATTTAGTGCCGGTCATGACGGTCGCTTTGCCCGATGATATCAGATCATTTCTCAGGCTTTCATTAATAGCAACAGGGTCTGTCACCGCCGTGTAGTATGAATACAAAGCAAGTCTGCTTGTCTTTGCATAAGGCTCAATTTCTTCAAGCTGCCTTTCATCGATCATTTCTACTTTTGCGCCGTTTTGGGTAGCCCTGTTATAAAGCTCTTTCAATGTATCGATCTCCGATTCCTCCCTTGCCACGATGACCTTGCCTGTTTCCATTACTTTGATCCCCTTTTCCCTGCAATATTCTTTCATCATAAAATTCCCGCGTAAACAGAACCTGGCCTTTAAGCTGTCCGGCGTATAATATATGCCGGCATGCAGAACCCCGCTGTTTCTTCCTGAAGCGTGCATGCCGACATTTCCCTCTTTCTCAATGACAACTATATTCTCTATCCCCCGTTTTAATAATTCTCTTGCGATCGTAAGACCTACGATGCCTCCACCACAAATCAAAAAGTCAGCTTTCATACTCTGTTTCCCGCCTTGCAGCGCTTTTATAATCTAACTAATTAACAGTACATAATATAAAAACGTTATAGTCGCTGTGTCTCCTGTCATTAATAGTATGCAATATTTGTGCCATCAAATTACTGTTATAATTAATTCTTTGAATTCTTTGGGCTTTGGGGCTCCAAATTTCTTTAGTACGAGCAGTACGCATACAAAAATCCATATTTTCTTTAGGGTTTCAAAAAGATTGCCAATTATCCGCATTACACGCTGAAAACAAGAAATTATCAGCATAAGGAAAAGTCTGTTCTTTATCATTGACTGATATGGAGATGTCAATAAGTTGTCATCATACTGTATATTGTCAACATCTTGATGTTTTACGGTCAGGCCTTAACTAAACTTCTCTTTTAAACATGCATGCCGGCAGCATGCTGAATGATCTAATATTTTTTAACCTCCTGCATTTCCTTCCATGCGCTTTCAAGTATCTCGATCACTTTTTCCGCATCACTGAGCGCCTTAAGGTCGTTTTGTGTTTCAGCGGTCACAAGACTTCTGAGGACAAAATCATACAACCTTCTTAAATTCCGGGATATTTCACCGGTGTCCATATTTAAAGAGCCTGAAAGCTCTTTTATGATCGCTGAGGTCTTTCTGATATAATGCGATTTCCCTGTCGAGTCACCAACCTCCATTTTCTTTCTTGCTACCTTTGTAAAATTGGAAGCTCCCTCATAAAGCATGGAAATGGTCTTTATCCTGTTCAGTTCATTAACATCAGGCCTGCTCAATTCCTGTTCTTGCATATTGCCCTCCTTTAAATTTTGTTGTAAAAAAAATATCATCTTTTATATTGCAATATACATGCCAATAAAGATCAGAGATAGAGATTAAATCACTTTCCGCTTTATATTATTGGGTCTTCGCGTAAGAGTGTGGGTTAATTCCTGTCTCCCCCTTTGAAAAAGGGGGATGAAGGGGGATTTTATAATTATAATCTCTTCCATATTTCT
>JAGVGM010000300.1 GCA_020057065.1 Thermodesulfovibrionia bacterium | reverse complement strand
TATGGCATACGGTCTCGGCTGTAAGGGCGTCACGGTTTACAGGGACGGTTCCAGGGAAGAGCAGGTATTGTCTACAGGAAAGACCAAAACAGAACAAAATGTGCAGAGTACTGAGTCCATAGAGACTAAGACCGAACATAAGATAATACCCAAAAAGAGACCTGAGGTGATCAAGGGCACTACAAGACTTATGAAGACAGGCTGCGGCAATTTGTATGTCACCATAAATGAAGATGAGGACGGCAATCTTTTCGAGCTTTTCACTCAGATGGGTAAGGCAGGAGGCTGTGCTTCAAGCCAGGCAGAGGCGATCGGAAGACTTGTAAGCCTTGCTTTGAGGAGCAATATAGAACCGGAAGAGCTTGTCAAACACCTTAAAGGCATCAGCTGCCACAGCCCGGCATGGGCCAGCGGCGGAAAGATATCATCCTGCTCGGACGCTATATCAAAGTCCATTGAAAGATACACGGAACGCGGCAGCAGGAAAAACGGTAACGGCTCGCATCCGAAGATTGAAAATGTGGACGAACCCCAAAATGGTATAAAGGAAAAAATGATATTCTGCGGCGCATGCCCGGATTGCGGCGGAGCTGTTGAACACGCAGGCGGCTGCGCGGTTTGCCGGGACTGTGGATTTACGAAATGCAGCTAATAAAAAACAATACAGGACATAAAGCAGTTCAGCAGGAATTCAACAGGGGCATGAGCAGTCATGCCCCTGTCTCTTTGTTTCCCCTCTATCAAGAGGGGATTAAGGGGTGTGTATCCCTCTTTGGCAAAGAGGGGCGGGGGAGATTTTTAGATGTCATTATGAGACAGAGTGATATCAATCTTACAATAATATCTCTTAGAAAAAAGGGGCTTATAATACATTTGCAAATTTCTAGTGGACACCAGTTATCTGATATCGGCTTTGAATTGGTAGAGTTTGAAATGAAAAAAGAAAAGGAAAAAAGAGCATCTAATCCTTATCTGGGATTATTAGGTAATGCATCAGCATTAAGTAAACCAGCTATATTCTCTAATTATGCTACTCCTTTCATAGGAGCAACATTTCTAACGGGGTTAACGCGAAAAAATGACCCCTACTGTAATCATCAGCAATAGCAGAAGGATAGAAGATATGGAGCAACTATTTAATGCCTAATGATCGTTCATTTAATAAAAATATGTAAAGAGACTTTAAATGGCTGGAGCTTTTACACATTTCATAATATGCGATGTTGCCAAAAGAAAAAGGTCTATTGCTGACTCTGAGATGCGACGTCTTTTGAATAAACACTCCGAGTTTTTGTTTCTCGGAGCGGCAAGTCCTGATCTTCCATATCTCAGCTTCAAAACAGGTGACATTAATTGGGCTGATGTGATGCACTATGAGAAGACGAACGGTATCGCAATAAATGGCCATAAAGAATTAAAAAAAGTCTGGGCTTCAGGACAGACTGCAGATGAGATAAGACTTGTTTGGCTTTGGGGATTTATTTCTCATCTTGTTGCGGATGCTACGATTCATCCTGTAGTTCAGGCTATTGTTGGACCTTATGATCAGAACAAGTCAGAACATCGGTTATGCGAGATGACGCAGGATCCATTAATTTATTTTGAACGAAAGAAGACAGATATCAGATATGCAGAATTCTCTTCGGCCTTAAAGTTTTGCAGTAAATCAGAGCATTTTAATAAATTAATGGATTTCTGGACAGAGTTAGGATCAAAGACTTATTCTGATAAGAATGAGGAACCAAATCCTAAACTTTGGTTTGCGACATATTCGGAAGCAATAGATGCAGCAGAGGGCGGTTCCGATATTGTAGCTTTATTTAGACATCTTGGAATAGGAAAAGGTTTTATTTACAAAACACAGGATGAGATTGTTTCAGAATTTCCTCAAGATTATGAGAAATATTATGCTAAAGCAAAATTGCCTGACGGTCGGATTGGCAGTTTTTCAAAGAATGGTTTTGATAAAACCGTCGATAATGTAATTGATGCATGGAACAAGCTCTATGCAGGACTGACCTCGACTGTAAATGTGGCGAGCATTATTAAAAACTGGTATCTTGATACAGGGGTTGATATGGATTCTCCTGATGGAGAGGTAACGTATTGGCCATGAAAAGATATCTAAGTTTTGTGTTCATATTAGTTATATTTTCAGTTAATGCTTGTGTTACTCTTTTGGAGGAACACAAAAAGGAATATGGACTACTTGAACAAGCGGTAACATTTTCTTCTGATAAAGTTATCGGGGAGTATGGCGATGTCATACCTGATGATTTTGACGGCAATAAGTTTTTGCAATTGGTCAAGGATAAAATTCCAGAGGATTATTACGGGGCTTTGATGAAATATAACTTGAATATCTTTCCAAAAGGCAGCTATTATTTGCTTATAGCTTATGACGGTAAGAAATTGATACTTTTTGATTATAGCTGTACAACTGAAGTTGATGGTCCTGTCTTCTTGGAGATAGAAAAGTACGATTTAGACCATTTGGAACTTTATGATAACTGCAAATGAATTAATACAAAAATACGTTTTGAAAACTGGTAAAATAATCCCCCTTTTTCTAAAGAGGGGTAGGGGAGATTTTTTAAAGAGGATACCCTTTATCGTTGTACGGTATGAAGTTACTTGAAAAATAGTATTCTGCAAGGTATTCTATTATTACAATATGGGTATTACAAGGAGGCTCTAGGATGCCGGTTACAAAACTTGGGATAAGCTTTCCATCTGAACTTATTGAAGAAGTGGATAGTTTGTCAAAATTATTAAAAAAGAGCAGAAGTGAAGTTGTCAGAGTAGCCATTACAAGGATGCTGAATGATTATAAAAAGCAGCAGGCTGTTGAAAAAGCGGAGAAGATTTATAAGGAAATTGCCGAGGACGACAGACATCTTGCAGAGGATTTCTTAAGTATATGCGCAGAGCCGGTTGTGAAATATAAAGCCGGTAGAAAGGCAAAGAGAAAATGAAACAGCCTAAAAGGGGTGAGATATACTTTCTCGATTTCAGTCCTTCAAAGGGCAGGGAAATGACAGGGCCACATCCGGCGCTTGTTATCCAGAATAATGTCGGTAATAAAGTAGGCGGCCTCACAATAGTTGCCGCCATAACAAGCAGTCTCAAAGTAGCTGGACTTCCGGTTGGCGTATTAGTAACTCCAGAAGAAAGTGGCTTGCCGCATAAATCCGTAGTTCATCTCGGGCAGATATATACCATTGATAAAGAAAGACTCCAGAATCTTGCAGGCACTCTTTCCGAGCTGAAGATGAAAGAGATTGACAGAGCGGTAGAGGTGAGCTTGGGATTGAGGGAGTTTTGGGGATAATAATTCCCTCTTTGACAAAGAGGGGGCGTTACCTTTTAAAAGTCTGACAGAGTCAACTATTGCAAAATTTGCAATAGTTCAGTTTGAAGGATCAATTACACAATAACCCCATGGCTATCTTAAATAAATCAAAAAAACACATATTAATCATACTGTTAGCCACTATCCTCGCCTCCTGCGCCACTCTTCCCCCTCCTGAGTACCGTCCTCCATCGAAAGATTATGTCACTGCCTCATGGTACGGCCAGGATTTTAACGGAAGACCGACTTCCTCCGGCGAAAGATATGACATGTACGACTTTACAGCGGCGCACAAGGAGATGGACTTCGGAACAAAACTTCGCGTCACTAATCCCGACAACGGCAAATCGGTTGTTGTTATTGTGAACGACAGGGGCCCGTTCATCTCCGGCAGGGATCTGGATCTTTCCTACGGCGCAGCGCGGGAGATCGATCACATCGGTAAGGGAGTAGGGCTTGTAAAGATCGAATATCTCGGTCGGGATATGCGGTATGTTAAACGGATAGAATACTCGCCTGCGCTTTCTGCCGTGGCCATGACAATACAGGTCGGGGCGTTTGTGGACAGGTCCAACGCAGACAGGCTGAAGCAGGGACTGGAATTTAAATACAAAGACGTTTATATTACTACGTTCGAAAAAAACGGCCAGAAGTTCCACCGCGTAAGGATAGGGAGCTTTGACAGCCGCGACAGCGCCTTTACCGTTGCGTCAAAACTTGCCAATGAAGGATATAATACTTTGGTAACATCAAGGGAAAAATATGCGCCCTGACTGGGATAATTATTTTATAGAGATAGCAA
Source organism: Thermodesulfovibrionia bacterium (assembly GCA_020057065.1). GTDB lineage: Bacteria > Nitrospirota > Thermodesulfovibrionia > UBA6902 > UBA6902 > SURF-23. The sequence goes on along the minus strand of JAGVGM010000300.1, from coordinate 4,304 downwards.
AAGTGGTTTCATCGCGCGCCACCTGCCTGCGCAGGAAGTACGGCGCTGTTATTGTCAAAGACCGCGTAATAATAAGCACCGGCTACAACGGCTCACCCCGCGGTATAGTTAATTGTATAGATACGGGGAAATGCACAAGGCAGGAGCTTAATATTCCGTCAGGTGAAAGGTATGAATTATGCGAAGCTGTGCATGCAGAGCAGAATGCGATCATAAATGCCCCTCCCGAAAGGATGAAAGGAGCGGTCATTTATATTGCCGGCTTTGAAGAAGATAGAAGTTTTGCCAACGGGAAGCCGTGCAAATTATGCGAGCGCATGATCAGGAACGCACAGATCCTGGAGGTTATATATTTAAACAATAATGGCGGGCTGGAAAAGATCAGAATTATTTAGAATTATTTTAAGCCCCTTAATTTTCCTGTATTATTTTTTTAACGTTATGTGTATACTTAAAAGCTGAAATGCCTAAATATAGGATAGGATGCAGCGGATTTTTATATGATTCATGGAAGGGCGCCTTTTATCCTGAAGATCTTCCTCACAGAAGATGGCTGTCCTTCTACATGGAGAAGTTCAATACAGTTGAGCTCAATGTTACCTTTTACAGGCTCCTTAAGAAAGAGGCCTTTGAAAGGTGGTATAAGGAAACCACGCAGGATTTCAATTTCTGTCTTAAGGGCAGCCGCTTTATAACACATGTTAAAAAACTGAAGGACGTGGAACTCCCGCTCTCTACATTTTTTAATGCAACTGCCCCTCTCCTTGAAAAATTAGGGGTCATCCTCTGGCAGCTTCCTCCAAATTTGAAGCTCAACATGAAAAACCTCGAGGATTTCATAGAAAATCTTAAGCATTATCCGGTTCGTCACGCCTTTGAATTCAGGCATAAAAGCTGGCTCTCGAAAAAAGTCATGAACCTGCTGTCGGCCTCAAATATTGCCTTATGCATGGCTGACTGGCCCGATTTTATTAATGAACTGCCGGTTACCGCTAACTTTGTATATATACGCAGACATGGCGAGGGTGGTAATTATGCAACCAATTACAGCACTGAACAATTAAAAAATGATGCGAAGAAGATAAAGGAATATCTGAAACTGGGGAAAGATGTGTACTATTATTTTAACAATGACGCATTTGCATATGCACCAAAGAATGCGTTAGAACTTAATGAAATCCTTAAAAACATAATTCCTAAATCTCTGACAAAAGAACCTGAACCAGTAAAGGTCAAGGTCAAGAAGCAAAAGCCGGAGAAGAAAAAAGCAGAAAAAGAGATGACAATGAAAAAAAAGGAGCAGATTAAGAAATCAATTAAAAAACTCTCTGCTAAAATAACTGCAACAAAGACGAAGAAAAAGAGTTTTGGAAAACCGGCCCAACAATCCCCTAAAGTATCTGCAAAGAAGACTGCCATAAAAACAGCAAAAAGGAAATGAGTAAAAACCCCTAAGCAGATTGCAGTGCAACTAAATCAAAAAACCATCATATGTTGTCATTGACTCTAAAATGTCATTCCGGCTTGTCCGGTCACACGACTCATAGAGAATCTTTTTTGTAGGAAGATTCCGGACAAGCCGGAATGACTAATAAGGCAACCTTATATTAAGCTACAGTAAAATCGAGTTCAATGGACATTCGTACACTTCATAAGCTGTGGCCTCTTCTGAAAGAACAGGTGAAAAGCATGGAACTCCCATGGCTTGAGAAAATGGCTATCAAATCCTTCCGCAGAGATCCTTTCAAAGTTCTGATCTCATGCATATTAAGCCTTAGAACACAGGATAAAACAACAGGTATCGCTTCTGAAAAACTGTTCAGTCTTGCGCCTGACGTGAAAACTATGTCCAAACTTCCGGTGAAAACAATCGAGAAGACAATATATCCTGTTGGTTTTTATAAAATTAAAGCTGAGAGGATTAAAGATATATGCAACGTACTTATAGGAAAATACAATTCAAGTGTCCCTGATGATATAGATGAATTGTTGAAATTGAAAGGAGTCGGCAGGAAGACCGCAAATCTTGTTGTCACTCTCGGATATGGTAAATCCGGGATATGCGTTGATACTCATGTACACAGGATAACCAACAGATGGGGCTATGTTAAAACAAAAACTCCTGAAAAGACTGAATTTGCCCTCCGTGAAAAACTCCCTGAAAAATACTGGCTTGAAATAAACGGCATGCTTGTAGCCTTCGGGCAGGGCATCTGCAGGCCGATTTCTCCCCTATGCAGCAGGTGCAGCATCAGCAGGTTTTGTGAGAAGGCAGGGGTGACTATTCACAGATAGTAAGGATTAAGGGATATGGAGTTAAAATATCTTTTCCTTACTCCATAATCCTTACCCCTTAGATGCTATACTTTACTTATGCGCAATCAGGAGATCGCGAAAATCTTCAATGACATTGCAGACATTCTTGAGATAAGGGGAGACAATCCTTTCAGGATAAGGGCGTACAGACGTGCTGCGCAAAATATTGACGGATTTGCAAAAGACGTTGCTGAAATATCTGCAGAGGAATTGCAGGAAATTCCCGGCATTGGCTCTGATCTTGCGGGCAAGATCCAGGAATACGTTCAGACCGGGAGTCTGAGATTTTACGATGAATTGAAAAAGGAAGTTCCTTCCGGTCTGGTGGATCTCCTGTCTGTGCCGGGTCTTGGTCCAAAAACTGCAAAGCTGCTCCTCGACAAACTTCATATTAAAGACATTGATGATCTTGAGAAGCATGCAAAAGAAGGCAGACTGAAAGGGCTTCCCGGCATTCAGGCAAAGACAGAAGAAAACATTCTCAAAGGCATTGCAATGATCAGAAGACACACAGGACGTTTTCCCCTCGGTCGTGTATTACCTGTGGCTGAAGGGATAATTGATAAACTTAAGGAAAAACCTTTCATAAGCAGATTGAACATAGCAGGAAGTTTAAGACGATGGAAAGATACGATCAAGGACATAGATCTACTCGCTTCTTCACAAGACCCTCAAAAGGTGATGGACTTTTTCGTCAAACTTTCACAGGTTAAAGAAATTATCATGAAGGGCCCGACAAAATCGAGCGTTGTTACAGATGCAGGTATTCAGGTGGATCTGCGTGTGGTGAATGAAAATTCCTTCGGTGCAGCACTTGCGTATTTTACCGGCAGCACTGCTCATAATGTACGGTTACGTGAAATGGCTGTGAAGCGGGGACTGAAGATAAACGAGTATGGAATCTTTGACGTTAAAACAGAGAGGAAACTTGGCGGAGAACATGAGGGTGATATTTACAAGATCCTTGAGATGCCCTATATAGCTCCTGAAATGCGGGAGGATACGGGAGAGATAGAAGCAGCCCTTAAAGGAAGACTGCCGAAGCTGATCGAATTGAAAGATATAAAAGGAGACCTTCATGTACATACAAATTACAGCGACGGCAGTCATGATCTTCAGGAGCTTATAGATGCGGCAAAGGCGAGAGGTTATGAATATATCGCAATTACCGACCACTCGAAAGGACTTGCTGTTGCGCGGGGACTTAGTATAGAGCAGATCCTTGAACAGAATAATAAGATCAGGGCTTTGAACAAAAAATTAAAGGACTTTAAACTTCTTTCCGGAATTGAGGTGGATATCAGGAGCGATGGAACTCTGGACTATCCGGATGAGATATTAAAAAAACTCGATATTGTTGTCGCCTCAGTTCACTCAGGATTCAGACAATCAAAGGAGCAGATAACAAAAAGGATTACGTCTGCAATGAGAAATCCTTATGTATCAATTATCGCCCATCCGACAGGAAGGCTGATCGGGGAGCGCGAAGCTTATGAAGTTGACATGGAAGAGGTGTTAAATACTGCGAAGGAAACAGAAACAGCGATAGAGGTAAACGCTTATCCGCTAAGACTTGATCTGAATGATATGCATATTAAGAAGGCAATAGAAAAGGGTGTTTCTCTGTCTATCAATACGGATACTCATGTGATCTATCAGTTTGACTTCATGGCTTACGGGATCGGAACAGCGAGAAGGGGCTGGGCTGAGAAGAAGGATGTTCTGAATGCAGGTTCATATGATGAACTTATTAAAAGGATCAGGAAAAAATGCCTACCCAGAGACTAATGTTGAATGTGATTAGATATCTGCGATTTTGCTTTAGGGAGGATAGAGATAATAATTTACTATTATCAATAACTTTGAATCAGACAGAATATTGTTGCTACTTCGCATGTATCAATAAATCAAAACTTTGTACAGCAAAGGTTGTTTGCAGATTAATATCCAATTGTAGGGGCGGGTTTCAAACCCGCCCCTACGGTTAT
>JAGVGM010000221.1 GCA_020057065.1 Thermodesulfovibrionia bacterium | reverse complement strand
ATAATATGTTAGAGGAACAAAATAAATATGGATTACGATAAGCTGCTAATTTCCATAGCATCAATATTTGTAGGTTGGTTCCTCGCTCAATTTACAGGAATATTAAAGGAATATCTTTACCGACGTAAAATTAAGAAATGCCTAATAGAGGAGCTTAAAGAGATAAAACGAGAATTAGAAAGGACAATACTAATATATTCACGCCAACTACAAATTCATGCTCTAAAAGGAATTGATAATAACTCTCCAATACATCTTTCGCATCATATATTTAAAAATTACTATAAAGATGTTGTTCTTTCCCTAAATATGGAGCAAAGAATATCATTTCAATTGATACATTCATATATAGAAAACATAAATGCGGGCATTGATGAGCACCATGAAATTACAAGAAAGCTACAAGAAAAAAATATGATAGAGGGTGCTGATAGTATTACAGAAAAAGATGGTGTCTTATGGGGTAATAAAGTTATATCTGAGTTTACTAATGCTGCAACTGCAATTTGGCATATCAAATATCATTTAAGTAATTCACAATCTCCCAGTCTAGACCCGTATACGGAGAAACATGAGCAATACCTTAAGTACCTACAGAGTGTGGAAAAGGAAATATCAAATATCATGGAAGGTGCGAAAAATCTCAGTCGAGAAGATTTTAAGAAAACATACGACCCAGAAGGATTTGCAAAAAAATTCCTCTAACAATTTGGTGCATTGAATGCGTACCAGAGGTGCTGATTTTGACTTTCTTTAGATTGAGTTTTTCAAATCAGTTTATTTGCAATTTATACGCTTCAGGCACGCATCTATGACCAAGACATTGTGCGAGTAGAATGACTTCAAAGAATATGGAGGTTGCTAATAATGGCAAATTTGCATAAGTTGCTGTCTATAGCAGCAGAAAGAAAAAGGTTGCCAACAGTAATTGCCTACAATCGAATTGATGGGCCTGGTTCGAGTTTGGATCTGAGAGAATTTCAACAAGCCTTTTGGTCGTTGCCATCAGTACCTGATAATTTGTATGCCGATCCATCAATGAAATGGACTCGTTCTCTGCCAAGAACAGTGGGTATTACAATTAATACAGGTACCAAAATACACGCAGAAGCCTATGGCCCTGAATTTATTGCTGTCCAGTCTATTGAATATGGAACAGAAGTTGTTGCGAAGCCGGGTGAAGTCTTACCAACCAAACAAAACTGGTTACTGAAAATTATTGAGTTGTTCGGACTGAAAGGAGTAAAGTTCGTATTACATAATCTTCGTCCAGGCATTCAATCATCGGGGTTTGGCGGTTCCGCGTCCGCAACAACTGGCGTATGTCTACTTGCTAACGAGTTGGCGGGCAGGCCGTTCACTTCTCTTCAGCTTGTTTCTATGGCATCGCGACTTGAGCAAGATTATGGAGTAAGCATCACCGGAACCCAAGAGCAGTCTAATGTTATATTTGGGGGTGTAACCGATTATGTTTGGTTCCCGTGGGGCATGCCGCAGGGGGATAACACTGGGTATGGTACGTCGCTTCAGACCGAATTAGTTCCATGCGAACGCTTTGAGGATTTAGAAAAAAGGATTGCCATTTTTCATTCTGGAATTACCCGTGCGAGTATAGATGTCAATTCTGTGTGGGTGAATGCTTTGTCGCAAGAAGAAGGCTACAAACTCCATAAACAAAAACTGGATATTTCCTATCGATTTCGCGAGGGCTTAAGGTTAAGTCGTTGGTATGACGTTGGTGAATCCATAAAGAATTATCAAGAAGTGCGTACTCTTCTATGTCCTGGATACATAGAAGGTGCCCGTGAACTACAAGGATTTGCCCGCGAAGTAGGATGTGTTGTATTTCCTTTAGGTGCTGGGGGAGGCGGGGGAATCCTTGTATTTGGTCATGATCCCCAGTCGTTACCCGCGTTGCGTCAAGATTTGCAGGGAGAGTATCGCGAAATTCCATTCAAGATACAGCCTCATGGCCATGAAATTATAAACTTACCATTTCAGGAGGAAATGTCATGCGATTCACAGTGCTAAATTGGAATCTCGGGGGAGCAAAGGTACTTGAACAAAAGACGCGGAATGAACGGGAAAAGACACGAAATGATATCAACCAGGCACTTATCAATATCTTGACAAATCGTTCAATGGGGCCTCAACCCGACGTGGTCACACTGCAAGAGATTATTCGATATAAAGAACCCTCGGACAATAACATAAAAGACTTACTCGACGAAATTCCAGGATACACCTATTTCCCCTTTCCTCTTATTGATAGCGATATACTTTCCTCTACAGCTAAGTGGAATAAAATAAAAAAAGACAGCGATTGGGAGCCCATGACCTATTTTGCGCAGGGGAATGCGTTCTTGATAAGGAGGGATGCCCCCCATTTCCCTGTCTGGGATTTATCTAAACCCGACCAACAAAGGCTTGGCACCAGTGAAGATCATTTTATCGAACTGGTTCATTTAGACTCAGGGCTTTATTTTGGCGACCGCAACACTGAGCCACGTGCAGCACTAGTCGCTCACTTTATTTATAATCCTAGTGAAACAACAGGCAGTTCCAGTCAACAGCCACTTGATATTTTCGTTATCAATATT
>JAGVGM010000112.1 GCA_020057065.1 Thermodesulfovibrionia bacterium | reverse complement strand
ACAGCATTTGAATGGAAATCCCACTCTAATTCAAAATCGGTCACTTAATTTGAGATTTGTCGGTCAATCACAGTGGGATTGACCGGTCAATCTAAATGGTATTTGTCGGTCAACTTAATTTGGGATTTCGCGGTCACTTGCGGTGGGATTATGCACTCAACAACGATATCCTCAAAACTCCTTCCATGCAATGCATCATTTGCCATTAATTTATATGCATTATTATCAGTATAGATATTGCGGTTAAGCTTATATTCTTCACTTTCGAGCGGATCAAGTACTGCATCAAAATCACTTTTGGTTGATAATAGTTTTGATTCAAGGTGGCAGATTAAATAAAAAGCTTCACTTCTTTTATCAAAAAGAAGTAAAAGGGGAATTCTGTTATCAAGCTCATATATTTTAAAGTCCTTAATGAATACTTCGGTTTTCGATAAAACACTTGTGGAAGGAGAAATTCCAGCAGGTATGTAGATAGAGTCGATAGATTTCTTTTTCATAACTTCTCCCTTTATTGAAGGTTATATTTATCCAAGTCTCCACTATCATAAGCAAGCAAGTCTTTATTTTCAAGGGAAATTCCAAGAGAAAGACGAGAGGTCAGACCCGAACATGCATAGGAACCACTAAGGGTCAGGTCTTGTTTCTTGCGTAAGGTACAAGATTGATAGTGCATCAAAGGAATAATATTTACACAAAAAAGGGTACTTTCAACTGCCTGAGCGGATTATGGAGGATTATGAGGTCAGACATGCCTTTTGACATTTGAGTTATTCAACAACTTATATCAATGCAAACTTTTCTCAACCCCGATCAACTACAAGTGCAATAGTCAGAAGCGCAGAAAATCGCAAGTGCGAAAGCGGGAACGTCTTGAATGGTCAGTTTTTAAACCCAGATATTTTATCCTGAAGGCAAAAATATTCGCTAATAAATTTGCTTTCAGGCAAAAATATCGTATAATAGGCTTATGCTGAAGGACCGCTATCTGACCCCTTTTATCGTGGATGACCTGAAAGACAAGATGGTCTTTGTCGGCGGTCCGCGCCAGGTAGGAAAGACAACCCTTTGCCGTAATTTTGTGGCGTCTTATTTTAAGAACCATGCGTATTTCAATTGGGATAACCGGGCAGACAGAAAATCAATTATCGCCTCTTCGTGGCCCGGAGATGCTGAACTCCTTATCTTTGACGAGATACATAAATACCGCCAGTGGAAAGGCTTTATTAAGGGCGAATATGACAAGCTTAAGGAGACGTACAAATTCCTTGTCACCGGAAGTGCGCGCCTTGACCTTTACAGAAAGGGCAGTGACTCCCTTCAGGGAAGATATCATTACTACCGGCTTCATCCATTCACCCTCGCTGAAAAAGAAGGCATTCCCTATGAGGCGTCTGTCATGAAAGAATTGAAAATAGGTAATGGTTTTCATCATGGTGCACTTAGCACGCTGGATGCTTTTGGAGGTTTTCCGGAGCCTTTCATGAAACAGAGCAAAAGGCAGTTGAGACGCTGGCATAATGAGAAGATTGAAAGGATGTTCCGTGAAGACATACTGGATGTCCAGACAATACGGGATATCGGTAATATGAAACTTCTGAGCGACATGCTGCAGTCAAAAGTCGGCTCCCTGTTGTCTCTCAATGCCATCAGGGAAGACCTTGAGGTAAGCCATCGCGCGATTTCTCACTGGATGGATATCCTTGAAGCATTTTATTATCATTTCAGGATTTATCCTTACTCGGCAAAGAAGATACGATCTCTTAAAAAAGAGCCGAAACTTTATTTATGGGACTGGTCTGAGGTTGAGAACGAGGCTGTCCGGTTCGAAAACCTCATAGCCTCGCATCTTCTTAAGTTTCTGCATTTCATTACTGATTATGAAGGGTACAGGGCAGAACTGTATTTTTTGAGGGATGTTGACAAGCGGGAGGTAGACTTCCTGATAACCATAGACGGGAGGCCATGGTTTGCGGTTGAAGCAAAGCTTAGTGATGCCGGATTGTCCCCTCATCTTCTCTACTTCAAGGAACGGCTGTCAATCCCTTATGTATTTCAGGTGATAAAAAAGGATAAAACAGACAGGCTTGAAAAAGGTGCAAGGATAATTTCAGCCGGAAAATTCCTCTCAGGTCTTATCTGATTTTTTCAACAGATTGGGGGTCAGGTCTTGTTTCTTGCGTAAGGTACTTTCAACTGCCTGAGCGTTTTGGCCTATAGCCCATATTTGCCAATGCTGCAATGAGCGTGTCGCAGTGATCGCCCTGGATTTCAACAGACGAGTCTTTGACTGTACCGCCAGTTCCCAGCCCGGCTTTCAATCGCTTGAGAAGCGCCTCCATATCCTTTATTGGGATCAGGAGACCCTCGATCACTGTGACGGACTTCCCGCCCCGCCGCTTCCGGTCGAGCCGGACAATCACCTTCTGATGAGAAGGATCCAGCGTCGGCTTGATGCTATCTTCGACCGGTCGTTCCTTCCGGGAAATAAACTTGCCGGTGGAGTAGACTAATTTCGATTTTTCTTCAGACATAGTCCTTTTCAGCCCGATCATTAGATTGTTTCTGCTTTCAGTGACGTTCCCAAAATTGTACACTGATCCAGCTCTAAAACCTCGATCTTCCTGCTCCGTGTAAATTTTTTCAAATGATACTCAAGCCTTCTCGCTTCTCCAGCATTCTTGCATGGTATTGTTTTGACCAGCTCAAACGGCCTCCACGATCTTACGAATTTGCTGCCGGTTCCGAGCTTATGCTTTTCGATCCTTTTCTCAAGATCATTTGTCATCCCGATATATAAAGAATTGTTGCTGCACCTGAGCACATAGACGCACCAAGGTCCGTTATTCGTCCCGGTCCGTACTTCCGCTAATTCATTCAGCCAGATCTTTAAGGCCTTCCTTGCTTCTTTATCTACAAATGAGAATATCCGGTGAGCGGTGTCGTGAACGCGGGATGCGGAATGTCCGGCCACCTTTACAACCTGAAAGCCCAATGCGTCGTGAAATTCGTAAAATGTGCGATAAAGAGATGCGTTGCCTAACTGCCGATTTGTCTTTTTCGAAAGGAATCCTCCTGCCAGCAAGCGGGGTTTTCTCTTAAGAAGGCCTGAAACGCATTGAGAATCGGAATATATTGTGAGGCTTCCATGTGGTCCCTGCCGGTTCTCTTCAAGCGCCCATAAAACGGTCTGAAGTTCGAGCCTTGTCGATGAAGTGCCTTCGAATCTCCGCACCTTTATCCGCGCGGTTATTTCGGATTTTCCAATAGCTTCGGAAGAGGCCTCCGGAAACGAAGCAGGGACCATGACATAGGCGCCCACACCGAGCTTGAGGCCGGGACTTACACTCACATCGGTGAAAAGGGCAAAATCCTTTTTGAGTGTTTTCACGACATCAACCTCATGAGCAATAATACGGTATGCATTCTCTATCTTACATCGGGCCGGTACGATTAGAATAATTTATTTACTCACCAAAATAAGACTCAAATTCCCTGTCAATAATATCCAGTATTTTATCGGGCCTTTTGTTTTTGCATTTCTTCAGCAAGGACCTGTAGAGGTCAATGTCAAATTCCTGATGGCCCTTAATAAGATAGAACATTAAAGGAGCAATCATACCTGAGATCAAATGTACTGTATCGTGATGGGACACCTTCTGTTTTCTCATCGAATTATAAAACTGATACACTTCTATCGGTTCTTTTTCTTTTAACTGATTTTCAGCCACAGCGTGTAGTGTAATATGCAGAAAAGGATTGACTTCTGACTCAGGATCGTATTCACGTTCGGCCAGAACGTCTGCAAATTCAAAATTATTGAAAAATTCATCTTCATGCTCGAGCATTATTTTAGCGAGCAGTTTGTCTTCATCCGGCATATCATCCAGTTGATTGTTCTTTGCGAGTTTCCAGACTGCATACATGTGTTCACGGGACAGTTTTTTCAGATCTTCTGCCTGATCGTCATCAGCATTGTTAAGCAACAAATCGTTTGTCAGCGCAAGATCGAATTCTTCAGGATCAAAAAAAGGCCCGACCCATTCCTGCATGCTTTCATATTCTTCATGGTCCGGATCGAACAGAATATTAAGGAGTTCCTCATACCCGTGCGGTCCGCCGCAGTCCTCGATCGGACACGACCGGGCGCCTCCAAGACAGACAGGATATGTGATCTCCGGCTCCGGACTTGATACAGACTCGACTTTCAGTATGTGATTCCAGTCATCCCCGAAATCATATATGTATTTGAAGGTGTCCTCTTTTTTCAGTTTCAGGCTGCGGACTGTAATTGAATCTACAATCTTCCCCCGGCCCAGATCTTCAACTGTTTTTTCATCACTATATTCAGTCTTTTTTATAGAAAAGCTGTAGAGATGACTATCAGTCCACCCCATCACTGTCTGGATTGTCTCATGAAGTTCAGATAATGAGATATCATCCCGGACAACAAAACGCCGCCAAATTTCGGGCTTAATTCCCTCAAGAGAAATACGTAATGTCAGCGTGTTCCAAATATTGACGATCTTATCCATTTTTTATATAAGTGTGAGTTGGATCAGTCCGGGAGGTTATGATCATTTTCATTTGATGATTATATATATCCAAAAATTAAAAATAAAGGGGAAGGATCGGGCTTCCGGAACTAAAAAATAACCTTTCTATCCGCTTGAGCCGTTGAACCGTAATTTTTCCTTAAATACTCTCTTTTCTTTCTCAGCAACGATCACAAGATAATTGCTGCTTGAATGAAGATCAAAAGCTGTGTACAATTTCATAAGGAGGAAAACTGTTATGGCAGAAATAATGGACGGGCGAAAGCTTTCCGAACCTATTAAGAAAAAAGCGTCTTTTATTACCCCCGTCCCCGGAGGCGTGGGGCCTGTGACGATCGCCATGCTCCTTGAAAATACGGTGCGTTCGGCACATAACAACCAGTTTCTCAAGCATCCCCTGATAATGGTATAGCTCTTAGTGTCACTGGAGTCGGGACTTGAAAGTGGAATAAAGACAACCGACAAGGACATTTTTTCGCCATGACCCCAGTGCATTTCGCAAAAAAACATGGTGGGCGATGAGGGTATCGAACCCACGGCCTCTTCCGTGTGAAGGAAGCGCTCTCCCACTGAGCTAATCGCCCTCCTGAACTTTATAAAAATTATATGTGAACCTCTTTCTAAAAGCAAATTTTTTTTAGATTGGTTAATTAAAGGTTTAATTGGTTTTATTAGTTGCATTGGTTGAATTAGTTAACCAATAAAACAAATACAACTAATGAAACTTATAAAACATGCAGTTCATTCGTGTTACAAAACACAACATTATTATGGTATAACTAAACATAAAGGTTGTGGTTAAACTCTAAGGAGAAAATATATGAAATATCAGATCGGCAGACCGGGGAGAATAATAGTTGCGAGATTTGAGGACCATGAAGATGTGCTTGGGAATCTTGTCAGCATAGCAAAAAATGAGAATATCAGGGCAGGGGTCTTTTACCTTGTAGGCGGAATGCGGGAAGGGCGGATCGTGGTCGGCCCGGAAACAGACGAGCTGCCTCCAAAACCTGTGTGGAAAGCGCTTGGTGAAAGTCATGAAGTGACCGGTCTCGGAACGATTTTCTGGCAAAAGGATGAGCCCAGGATCCACTTTCATGGCGCCTTTGGTAAAAAGGACATGGTCAAGGTCGGATGTCTGAGAGAAAACTCAGAAACTTTTCTTGTGCTCGAAGCCGTAATAATTGAGATGGAAGGGATTACAGCGATACGGGAGCTTGACCCGGTTTCGGGAATGGTGCTTTTAAAATTATAGGGACATGGCGGTGCCGTGCCTTTTTTGAGGTGTAACAATTATCACTTCTGCAGATTTTTTATGCTTATCTTCAGTTTTTTTATTTTAGTCCTTAGTGTATTGCGATTTATGCCGAGCAGTTTTGCGGCCTTTATCTGATTGCCCTTTGTCTCTCTCAGGATCATTACTATAAGTGATTTTTCAACTTCCGGGATGACCATATCATAAAGATTAAATTTTTCAAAACGCTTGATATTCTGCATAAAGCCTTTTAGCCTGGCTTCCACAAATTTTCCGATCGATTTTGCCTGTCTCTGCTTCAGATCGAAATCTTCTATCTGTAAAATAGTACTGTCAGATAAAATACATGCCTTTTTTACAGCGGTTTCAAGTTCTTTTTCTCCGCCCGGCCAGTCATATGTTAAAAGATAATCTGCCGTCTCCTTTGAGAGTTCTTTATGCCCGGTATCCAGCTGTTCGCCGGCTTTTTTTATGAAACGGGTTGCGAGCGGAAGTATTTCGTCTTTGCGGTCTGTTAATGGCAGGCGGACGGATACAGTATCATGAAGTAATTCAGGCTGTGTATTCTTGTTAAAAGTGTTTTTCTGTTCGGACATTGGGAATGACATCTGTGTTAAGTTTATGAGTTAACGCTAAATTTAAAATCTACTTTCTATCTACAATTATATTATCAATCAGCCTGGTCTTTCCTATTTTAACGGCAATACATATTGCCACAGGAAAATCTATTTTTACAACTTTATCAAGATGCGTAACACTAACGATCTCAATATAATCTATATTTGCAAGCGGCTCGGATATAATGTATTTTTTTATTTGTTCTTTTATATAGGATGCATCGACTTCACTGTTGGATAAAATAAATTCTTCCCCGAGTTTCAATGCCTTGTATAAAATTGGAGCTGCCTTTCTTTCTTCATGATCCAAATAAGTATTCCTTGAACTCATCGCAAGCCCGTCATGCTCCCTGACAGTGGGACAGACGATAATATTTACATTATAGTCCAGGTCTGTTACGATTTTCTTTAAAATAACTGTTTGTTGAAAGTCCTTCTGCCCGAAATATCCGTTATCAGGCATGACAATATTGAAAAGCTTGACAACTACTGTTGCAACGCCGTTAAAATGTCCCGGTCTTGCAGCGCCGCAAAGGATCCCGCCGATACTGCCGATGTTAACAGCCGCAGCAAAGCCGTTCGGATACATTTCTTTGTCATCAGGGAGAAAAACGATATCAGGTCCAAGAGAAGACAACTTGCTTAAATCTCCTTCTATGTCTCGTGGATATTTGCTGAAATCTTCTGATGGCCCGAACTGTATTGGATTTACAAATATAGTGACAACCGTAATATCGTTCTCATTCTTTGAACTTCTGATAAGACTCAGGTGCCCTTCATGAAACGCACCCATTGTAGGTACAATACCGATAGTTTTATGCCCGGCCCGGAGCTTTCTGCTTAAAACCTGCATATCTTTTATGGTTCTTATGATTTGCATAAAGGCATTCGGGATCTAAAATTATCCCCACATCTTCTTTTCCCACTCCATCGCCCTGTGATAGTGTTTGAAAAGAGTTTCGCGTTTTTTGAATTCTTTTGAATGTACTGTTCTTCTGGACCCTTTTGCCCTGTTAGAAAGCCCCGCTGCATGGATCCGGGGTGAAGATAAAAGTCTTTCCGGTTCGCAAACGGAGTTTACAGCAACACCCATATCAGCATGCAGCATCTCATGATAAACAACAAATTCCAGAAAATATTGCGGAACTTTTTTATTATCAAGCAAGGGGTTAATTCTTATCATATTATTATTAATATTAAAACTGCCGAGGGTCCTTTTTCTTACCCTAAGCTTAGGTCCCCCCTTGCCCCACGTAATAAAAGCTGAAATATTTCCCTTGAAATATTCCCCGTTCAATGAATTGTATATGTAAAGAAGATCATTATATCTTCCCTGTGTCTTTATGTTTACCGTTCTCCGGGGCTTTGTTTTTAAAAAATGTTTATTCTGATTAATAAATTTTCTGATATACGGGGTCTTAGCTTTAGTATCCTTTATAAATTCAGCCATCTCATTCAGAACTTCTTTACCGGCTGAAAGAAAAATCCTGTGAAGCCTCATCATGAAGAAATTTCCTCTCTTCCTGATTGACAGCATACTTGTGGAATTATCCGTAATAACAAGCGATATGTTGCTCGCAGTTCCATCCTCAAGGTATTTCTTTAGATATTGCATATCCATTTGAAAAGACAGGCTCAACTGCTTCATATTTCAATATAATACAATCATCGCATAAATATCTAATCTGCATTCATGGCGCACTCTGTTCAAACGGGTTTCAGAATTTAACATAAAAAACATTTGGCCACAGATAAACACCGATAAAACAAAAACTTATATCTGAACTACTTGTAATTCATTTAATAATCTGTGTCAATCAGTGCAAATCAGTGGCTAACTGCCATTTTTAGGATAATAGCCACTTCTCCATTTGCCCAGGGCGGGAAAAGCAATATCATGAAACTGCATAGGGGGGATGAAATAAATTCTCCTGTACTTTCTAATTCTTTTTTCAAATCCATTTGCATCAATAATTAGCCATAAAAGACGATTCTGAATTTTTTACTGAGTAGTAGCTTTCAAATAGCAATCGTTAATTCAAATATTGGATATTAATCTGCAAACAACCTTTGCTGTATAAAGTTTTGATTTATTGATACTTGCGAATTGCCAAGAATTATATGTTTCAACTAATTCTGAGAATATTTAGTTGCAATCATTAAACATGATAAGTCCATTATAGATGAACATTGTCAGCGTAATCAGAATTCCTGCCACCCCATCTTACTATCACAATTAACCACTTTTGTAAAAAAGAGTAAACCCCGTTAGAAGACCTGCGTCCTTCTAACGGAGTAAATGATTTTTCCTGTTCAACATACACCGGCGGGTAAGGTGCATATTCGTCATCATCCCACAGCCTGTTGCTGTCTTCCTGCCGGCATTTAATTATCCCTTTATTGCAAAGGGCCTCGCGCCATTCGTACTTTACAAGTATCTTTTCAAACGGGGTTTTTTAAAAATGATTTCTCGCCGGTGATGATATTCCTCCCGTCTACCGCAATTACAACACCGATCCTCTCAGGGGTATTGTTCCTTATAACGATGCTGTAGTTTTCTCCCTTCCCGGTACTCTCCTTTCCATTTTTTGGTTTTATAATTTTAGACAACTGTATTAGGTGATTTGTTCCCGGTAAGAGAGTTTTAAAGGAATGAAGGAATATCTTTAGAGGACGCAGAGAATTAAGAAGATATAAAGTTGAGAAGTTCAGAAGATGAGATAAAAAAAACTTATCTTTTTTCAAATTCACTGTTTTTTATCTTCCCAACTTCTTTTCTTGACACTCTGTGCACTGTGGCTTTTTCAAGTCGCATATTTTTGGTTTGAGTAACTATGCCAAACTTAATCAAACCTGTAATTCGGCGCTTCTCTCGTGATAATAACGTCATGCACGTGGCTTTCTCTGAGCCCCGCCGGCGTGATCCTTACGAACCGTGCGTTCTTGCGAAGTTCGTCTATTGTTTTGCATCCGCAATACCCCATTCCTGAACGGAGCCCGCCGACAAGCTGGTACACGCTGGCGGAAAGAACACCTTTACAAGGAACACGTCCTTCAACTCCCTCCGGTACCAGCTTTTTGGACTCTACTCCCTCCTGTGCATATCTGTCTTTACTGCCTGCCTCCATTGCACCAAGAGAACCCATCCCTCTGTAAACTTTATATGTTCTGCCCTGGTAAAGCACCAGTTCTCCCGGGCTTTCATCAGTGCCCGCAAAAAGACCGCCTATCATCACACAACTTGCTCCAGCCGCAATAGCCTTGGTAATATCTCCTGAGTACTTGATGCCGCCATCAGCAATTATCGGAATGCCGGCAGCATCGGCTACCTCCGAGCACTCTTTTATAGCGGTCAATTGCGGAACTCCTGCGCCTGCAACTATCCTTGTTGTGCAAATCGACCCCGGACCGACACCGACTTTTACTGCGCTGGCCCCTGCGCTGATCAGGTCTTTTGTTGCATTTGCCGAGGCCACGTTGCCGCCTATGATCTCTATGTTCGGGAATTTTTCCCTTAATTCTTTTATAGTCGAGATCACCCTCTTTGAATGTCCGTGTGCAGTATCTACGGCAAGGACATCAACTCCGGCCCTGACCAAAGCGGTTGCACGGGTAACAGCATCTTTCCCGACACCCAGCGCTCCGCCTACTCTAAGCCTGCCGAATGAATCTTTGCAGGCAGTTGGATACTTCAGCTTTTTCTCGATATCTTTAATTGTGATAAGCCCTATAAGGGTAAATTTTTTATTTACGATAGGAAGTTTTTCGATCTTGTGTTTATGGAGTATCTCTTTTGCCTCGTCCAGCGTTATTCCTTCATGGGCGGTGATAAGCCTCTTTTGGGTCATGACCTCAGAGGCTTTTTTCTGCAGGTTTGTTTCAAATTTCAGGTCCCTGTTTGTCAGTATGCCGACAAGTCGTTTGTTTTTTGTAATGGGAACACCGGATATCCTGTATTTTTCCATGATGGCAAGCGCCTTGGATATTTTCTCATCAGGCCCAAGTGTGATAGGATCAACGATCATGCCGCTTTCAGATTTTTTCACCTTGTCAATTTCTGTAGCCTGCGCTTCAACAGACATGGCACGATGAATTATCCCCAGCCCCCCCTCCTGTGCAATTGCGATCGCAAGCTTCGCTTCTGTTACTGTATCCATAGCGGCGCTTACAATAGGGACATTTATTTTTATGTTCCTTGTAAGCCATGTGGTTACATCAACATCTCCGGGCAGAATATCAGATTTTGCAGGTATAAGAAGCACATCATCAAATGTGAGTCCTATTTTAATACTGTCCTCTAGCATGGTTTAACTCCTTGGAATAATAGTTATTATTCCTGATGACACAGATTTCTAAAGATGAGTAATCAGATATGTAAGCTTGTTATTATCTGTGTAATCTACGTCTCTTCATCTGTGAAATTAAGTTATTCATAACTTTATCTCAATAAATGCTTTTTCTTTCAGTCCAGACTTCCATTTAAGGTATTTTGATTCAAAGGCCTTTTCAAAGAGGGTCTCTTTGATCTTGTCTTTTACTTTGTCAAAACCTTCTCCTTCAATTCTTTCCTCAAGCTTTACAATATGCAGACCGAAAGAGCTCCAGAACGGTTTGCTTACCTCCCCAATTTTTAAAGCAAACGCGGCATCCTCGACCTCTTTCAGTACGCTGCCCCTGCTGATATACCCCAGATCACCGCCGAATTTTCTGCTCTCATCCTCTGAAAGCTCGCCGGCAAGATTTGAAAAATCTTCCCCTTTATTAAGCCTTGCGATGACTTCCTGTGCCCTGGCTTCCATGATTGATTTTTTTGACTGGTCTTTTGGCATAGCAAAGTATATCTGTCTGATCCTGAGTTTCTCTGCGCTGCCAAGCTTGTCTTTGTTTGCTTCGTAATATTCGGCGACTTCCCTGTCGGAAATTACAATATTTACCTTAACCTCAAAGTTAACAAGCTTTGAAACCATGATCTGCTCTCCAAGCCTCTCCCTGTAAACCTCAAATGTCATGCCTTCTGCCTCTAATGAATGCAACAGGGCTTCATCCGTCAGATTGTATTTCTTCTTGATATCTGAAATAGCATTATCTATCTCAGTGTTATTCAAATCCAACCCTTTTTGGCGGGCCTCCTGAAGCTGCAATTTCATATCTATCAGGGTATTCAAAAAGTCTTTCTCCAGTTCCTTCATGGCTACATTTTTATTACCCTCGGGCACTTTATCCAGAAAACTTTTCGCTTCAAGGGAAATAACGGATCTGAGTTCACTCCAGGTTATGACTTCGTTGTTAACGATTGCAACAATCCTGTCAAGCAGAACGGCTGAGTGACTTTGCTGCAAACACATTATCTGCATAAGCAGTGTTATTGAAAGTATAAAAATGCTTATCTGTTTCATATACAATTGAACAAGAGAAAATTTGCTATATTCTATAGCCTGCAGACATTAACTTCAAGACAGCGGTTTAAATAAAGGAAATTATGCCATTGTTTAAAGTTTTAAAGCAAGCGGGCAAACTTGACAAAAAAACCTGAAATTATTATTGTGTTCATATCATGAACAAGCCTGATGCGGACAGATATAATGACATTACGCTGAAAATCCTTGATGAGATATGCCGTGAATCTCTTCTGACTCAGAGAACCATATCAAGCAGGCTGAACATTGCCCTCGGGTTGGTTAATGCCTACATCAAAAGAATGGTAAAAAGGGGCTATATAAAAATTAATAAAGGCCCGATGAACAGAGTGAAATATGCCCTGACCCCAAAAGGTTTTTCGCATAGAGTCGACCTGACATACCAGTATATGCAATCTTCCATAAATTATTTCAAGGATTCCCGGAAGCGAATTGACAATATTTACGGACAGATGCTGGAGTCCGGGGTTAAGACCGTCCTGATCTGGGGTGACGGGGAAATTGCAGAGCTTTCATATATCTCAATGCGGGGACTGCCGCTTGATCTTGCAGGCATAGTTGACAGTAAAAAAGGAGAGAAGGATTTTTTCGGTCATAAAATCTATTCCTACGATGATGTCCCTAACCTGGATTTTGATGCAATATTGATCGCTTCTTTCAGTGAAAAAGAAATTGAGAGAATAAAGGTACTCGGCATTAACGAGAAAAAAATATATTCACTCTAAGGAAAGAGTCAGGAGTCACAACTCTAAAACCCTGCGGTTGCAGAAATGTAACTGAAAGGGCGGAGCAGTATCTGCAGAATATTGAAAAATGAGCAACGATTTTGATTTAATCATAGAACCCGGCAAAGGGATAAAACAGTACTGGGCAGATTTGTGGCGTTACCGGGAGCTTTTTTATTTTCTGGCATGGCGAGACATCCTCGTACGATACAAACAGACTGTCATCGGCGTTGCGTGGAGCGTTATCAGGCCGCTCCTGACAATGGCCGTCTTCAGCATTATCTTTGGCAGGCTGGCAAAGTTCCCCTCCGAAGGAGTACCCTATCCCATTCTGGTTTTTGCTGCAATGCTGCCCTGGCAGTTGTTTGCAAACTCCTTGTCGGAAAGCAGTACTTCTCTGATAACCAACAGAAACATGATTACAAAAATTTACTTTCCCCGTCTGATAGTGCCGACCAGCTCGGTAATTGTCTGTCTGGTGGATTTTCTGATTTCATTAGCTATCCTCGGCGTCCTGATGATCTGGTATAATTTTGTGCCCGGATGGCGGATTCTGCTGCTACCCTTCTTTTTACTCCTTGCCCTGACAACTGCCATGGGCGTGGGATTCTGGATATCTGCGCTGAACGTCAAGTACCGCGATTTCCGCTACATTATCCCCTTTGTAGTGCAGTTCGGCCTTT
>JAGVGM010000174.1 GCA_020057065.1 Thermodesulfovibrionia bacterium | reverse complement strand
CAGCAACCTTTGACCACGATAATGACTCAATAGATTAGAAAATCAGTCTCGATGCCTTGTAAAAAATGTGTTTCAGTTTTCTAAATCGGGATTTGGGTATTAAGCAACAGTGGATAAATAACATAAATTTTGTATAATAAACTATTTGCTGAATCCAGGAGCTTTATGACACCAAACAAGGTAGTTGCAAGATTCAAGGACGGTACGCTGATGAAAGGGACCACAGCCGATTTTTTCCCTAACAAGAATATATTTCATTTGAATCTGACAAATGGTGAAATATTGACCGTTAATACCGACAAGTTAAAGGCAATATTTTTTGTTAAGGATTTTGAAGGCGATAAGGACCGAAAGGAAATATACGCTGATAACATCCCCGGTGGAGGCCGCAAGGTTCAGATAACATTTAATGATGGCGAGACGCTAATCGGATTTTCCCAGGGCTACTCTCCTGACCGGCCCGGTTTCTTTATAGTTCCGGCAGACACCAAAAACAATAATGAGCGTATTTTTTTAATAACTTCAGCGATTAAAAAAGTCACCTTCCTGTAGTGTGGACGAAAGCTAATATTATCTTTTCTTGTAACAAAGGATCTTCCCCCTACTAATATGAAACCTGATCTTGAAGGACTCGCAATACTTGTAATTGAAGACGATATCCATTCATTGCAACAGATCGGGGGCGATCTGGAAAATTACAGCGCTCATGTATACGCGACTGCAACGGTTGAAAAAGCCTCGGATATTTTATTAACGGAAAGTATTCATGTGATACTTATTGCGCTGTCTCTTGCGGATGAAAAGTGTCTGGATCTTATTAAGGATTACAAAGTGAAACATCCTGATACCCTTTTCTATCTTCTGACCGAGCAAAATTATTGTCTGGTGGAACCGGTAGAAGAATCAGTCAGGCAGATCCTTGACGACTGCATACCAAAACCGCTTGATATCAAAAGATTTTCAAGTATAGTAGGCGCAAGTTTCGGCAGGCCGCCCATGTCAAAATCATTATCAGTAATGGAACCGTTGAGCGCAAAAACAAAGCCATTTTTTATCTTCCGTTCCAACCATATGCGCCTGGCCCTGTCCAACCTCCCTCAGATCGCCGCTTCGGACCAGACAGTTCTTATCTCCGGGGAAACAGGCACAGGGAAGGAACTGGTTGCACGCGCAATTCACATGCTGAGCTCCCGTGCAAGCGGCCCCTTTGTTCCGATCAATTGCGGGGCCATACCTGAAAGCCTTATCGAAAGCGAACTGTTTGGACACGAGAAAGGGGCCTTTACCGGAGCGGTGAAGAACAGGAAAGGAAAGTTCGAGACCGCCCACAATGGAATTCTGTTCCTTGACGAAATTGGTGATATGCCTGTTATTTTACAGATCCGTTTGCTCCGTGTGCTGGAAGATGGAGATGTTTATCGCGTTGGAGGTGAAAAAAGGATACCTGTAAACGTACGGGTTATCACTGCAACTCATATGGACCTTGAAACTGCCGTCAGGAACGGCCTTTTCCGGGAGGACCTTTATTATCGTTTAAATGTTCTTCGCATCCATCTTCCGCCCCTGAGAGAGCGGGTTGACGATATACCGATACTTGCACTTCATTTTCTCGAAAGGGCCTTTGATGAAATGGAACGTTCAAAACCGTATCCCGCTTTTTCTCCTGAAACAATTTACCTTTTACAGCAGTACCAGTGGAAGGGCAACGTCCGTGAACTTCGAAATGTGATGACCCGTGTTGCGACTTTGCTGCCTCCTGACACAAAACATGTATTCCCAATGCATATAATTTCTCATCTTGGAGATAACAGGAAAATAGAAGGCGGTCCTGAAAATATGCATGTGTCTTCCGGGATATTTATACAAAAAGGCACGACCATAGATAGAGCTGAAGATATGCTTATTGAAGAAGCATTAAAGCAGACAGGCGGGAATCGTACCAAGGCAGCAAAACTTCTCGGCATCAGCTTGCGGACTCTCCGAAGAAAACTAAATAAAAGAAAATAATATTGGGCCACAATGTCCTAAGTGTGGCATAATGTCCTTCCCTTAATAGGTCAAAATGGCCCCCCTTGCCTTCAGTTTATATAAGACTGTTTCTGCTTAACCTATTGTATTTTAAATAAACCTCATTTTGGCATATTAATTGCATTTATTAAAAGTAAGGTTTAATAACAAAAAGGAGGTATGAGAGATGGCTGAGACTGTAAAAGACACAAGCAGGAAGAACAGAAAGATATATGCTCCTGCAGTTGATATTTTTGAAACTGCAAACAACATATTAATTATAGCTGACATGCCTGGAGTTGATGAGAAGTCAGTCGATATAACTCTTGAGAAGAATCTCCTGACAATTCATGGGATGATCGACTCTACAACACACGATAATCTGGAATTGGCATTTTCTGAATACGGCATTGGAGATTATCAGCGTGCCTTCAGTCTTTCTGATGAAATTGACAGAAGCAACATAAAGGCAACCGTAAAGGACGGCGTGCTGAAGCTTGTTCTGCCAAAGTCAGAGAGAATTAAAACGAGAAAGATTGAGGTCATTAAAGAGTCGTAGGGGAAAAAGCGAGCCGGATTGTATAGATATCGGCTCTCTTTTTTTATTATATGTAGTAAGTATTTTTCTTAACAATCTATGTAACCTGAATCCTAACTTCACTTTGTTTCAAGAAACGCAAATTGATTTTCATAGAATTCTCTGGCCATAGCCTGTTTTTCCTTCACATATGAAGAAATTTCATCGTAGTTTTTAAAAAGAAGGTTTATAACTTTAGTATCCAGAAGATGCTGATCAGAAAACTGCTTAATGATTTGAAAAATTCCTTCTCTGGACATCCCTTTTCTGTAGGGCCGATCTTCAGCCAATGCTGTAAAAATATCCGCAACCCCTAATATTCTTGATCCCGTGCTCAGTTCATCTGCTATACAGTGGAAAGGATAGCCGGAGCCGTCAAATCTTTCATGATGAAATGCGGCCCATTCAGCTATCTGTTGAAGACCTCCAATTGTGTTAATCACTGCATAAGTATAATATGTATGTGACTTCATAACAGCCATTTCTTCTTTTGTAAGCTTTCCGGGCTTCTCTAAGATACTATTGGGTATGGCTAATTTCCCTATATCATGCAAGTTGCCTGCGACTTCCATCAGGGCTATTTCTGATTCCGTCAAACCGAATATTCTGGATAATATTGAGGCGGCTGCGGCAACGCCTGAAGAATGAGTAGCAGTAAAACGGGAGCGAAAGTCAATAATGTTTCGAAAAAGCTCGGCTATTACGGATATGTTTGAAAGGTCTATTTCTGTTTTCCTGAAAGGGCCTTCATTCAGTAATAGAGAGTATAGCCTGGGTGAAACTAAATCCAGCCAGAACTCTTCACGTTCAGATACTGTGAGGAAAAGATCTATGACTTGCGGATGAAGCGAAGAACCGGAAAGAGATTTAATCTTCAGGATAAGGTCCTCGTGCTGATGCAGGATGTACTGGTCCCGTTTGATTAATCGTTCAAGATAATCGGCCAGGAACAGCAATTGCGACTCCAGGACAAGTGGCGCCTCAATTGATTCTTCCCTGTTTTGCCACATAGTATGGTGGAATCTGACAATTTTTGACGATTCCTTTAACCAGGGCACGGTATCAAGTAATATCTCCCCACGAACGGCATGCTCTATGAGGTTTTCGACTTCAGAATTGTGGAGAGAGATCTTTTCCTCCAATGAAAATGCACCAATATCATGAAGCAGTGCAGCTATGAAATTCTTGTCTATCCTTTCATCCGGGAGTTTAGCGACCTTTGCCATTTCCCAAACAACAAAGGCTGTCCTTTGTTGATGCTGCGCCAGGGAAGGGCTGGCCAAATCCATCGCATCAGACAGCGAAAGGACCAGATTGCCTAAATTAACCCCAGCTTTTCGTTTCATGAATGATACGCCTCCTTTTATTGTTAGAGGATGCATAGCTGCTCCCCGGTATTTATTTTATCGGTAAAAAGGGTATAAAGCTTAAATGTAAATATCATCCGGATCATCATATAATTGTGGCTCATCGTGGGAAAGTGTGGGTTAAATCTTATGAATCAGGATATACTTAAAGTTGTCCCCCCCCTTTAGAAAAGGGGGGCAGGGGGGATTTGAAGACTCGTCAGGCAACT
>JAGVGM010000017.1 GCA_020057065.1 Thermodesulfovibrionia bacterium | reverse complement strand
TCAAACGGAATACTGTTTCAATGATGAGCAGGACAATTGCACCTTCTTATTTGCGGATCTGAATATCGGGGATTTTGTTGAGGTGAGCGGATATTTTGATTCAAACGGTGATATTATTGCAACACTGGTGAAGCAAGAAGTCCAGGACCCGGGAGAGTACCAGGTAAAAGGATTTGTCTCGGGTCTTGATACGATCGATAAAACATTTTCTATAAACACGTTAGCCGTAGATTACAGCGGCATCGAAGACGAAGAAAACTATCCTATTGGTATTGCTGATGAAATTTTAGTAGAAGTCAAGGGTACTTTAAGTTCCCCGAATCAACTTATGGCAACAAAGGTTGAGGTTGAAGATACACAGT
The DNA here is from genome assembly GCA_020057065.1 of Thermodesulfovibrionia bacterium. Classification (GTDB taxonomy): domain Bacteria; phylum Nitrospirota; class Thermodesulfovibrionia; order UBA6902; family UBA6902; genus SURF-23. Next base: position 14,871 of record JAGVGM010000017.1, on the reverse strand, counting down.
CCTCACCGGGCAAGGAGCTCAGCCTTGAGGGTATTGTTACATATTTTACTTCACAGGAAAGTTTTGAAGTTAACGGGCAGCCGGTTTTGACCAACGATCAGACCCAGTTCGAAGGAGATCCGGCATCGATAGCTTTGAATGTAAAAGTAGAGGTTGAAGGAACTGTGAACAGCAGTGGTGTTCTCGTTGCCAGCGAAGTGGAAATTGAAGATACTGATATTTATGATGAAGACTGAGGAAGTGTAAATGTTAAGCAGGAGGAAGGGGCGCGCAACATGACGCGCCCCGTTTAATTTGTGTGAAACAACTTTTAGCGATGCCGGCTCTGTGTCCCTGATTATCAATAGAATGGTTGCACTCAGGGGTACACGATCTTATTCCCGGCTTTTTTCCATTCTTCAAAGTCCATATCAATAGCAATAACGTTCTTCAGTTTAAGATCATTTAATGATTTTGCGGCAAGGATCGCCCTCCGGCCTGATCTGCAATACAGATAAATTTTTTTATTCATGTCTGTATTTTGCGGATATCCAATTTTACTCCATATTAAAAATTCAAGCATGCCCCGGGGAATATTAATTGCGCCGGCAACAAGACCATCCGCAATTTCATTTGATTCACGGATATCAACTATCAGGTCAAATTTCTTTTTATCGACTATCTCCTTAAATGTCTTCATATCAATGACTGTAACCTGTTTTTTTACTTCGTTAATATAATTTTCAACATCGTTTGGCCAGGGAAATTCCGCACTTATGCCTGTTCCTCCAAGTAATATGCAGACAAGAAAAGCGCTTAATAAAAACGTAAGTATATTTTTTTTCATTGTATTACCTCCTGAAGATCATTAAAGATCAGGGTCATTATATAACAGGCAGTACGGAAAGGGGTAGGAGGTAAGGGGTAAGAAGTAGGGAGTAGGAAAGCAATGCTACAATTTTCCTGCGGTAGTATGATAGACTATTCATCGCAAAGCTGAGGCAGAGAACAAAGAGTTTAGGTTAGAAACTCCCTAACTCTTAACTCCTGACTCTGAACTCTAAAGCGTGCCCCCTTAGCTCAGTCGGATAGAGCACAGGTTTCCTAAATCGAAAAAACCAAAAAACGTAACTGAGCTTCTGGACCGAGTTTTTTAATAACGTCTTATTTTTCAATAGATTTTCAGATTCTGTTTGTTACCATTCTTTCCTATATTTTCTGTCCATTCCGATATATTCTGCTACAATTTTACTACAATAAAATTATGAAGTTGAGAAAAGGAATTAGTCGATTCTTCATGGCGTTATCTGAATCCTGAAATTAAATATATTCCCTGTCAGCGGGCCGAGCGGATTCAACCCGGTATCAAGAAGTTCATATTCAATTTGAAAGTCGTAAATACCCGGCGCTGCCGAACCCTGAACGGCTATCGTAAAACTGACCCGCAGCTCTGTTGGATAGACCGTAAAATTCGTAGTAGTATATGTTACTCCAGCAGGTACGTTGCTGCGTTTATAATCTGTATAATATGCCATCTGACTGATTACAGATTGCGGCGCAGTAAAAATTCTCAGGCCGTTTACTGAGCTTCCCTTTGCTATCGTATAATCGATACCAAGATCATAAGTTACTGTGACGCTCGCGCTGCCGGTCAGATTGTTGGCGCTCAAGGCCATTGCAGTTATTGTGTTTGCGCCCGGTGCAAGTACGACTCCGTTTACGGTGAACACGCCTGCCGATACAGTCGCATATACCCCGTTGACGCTGACTGCTGCGGTAGGGTCACTCACTGTTCCCGATACAGTTACAGTGGAAGAGAGTACTGTGCTGCCATTGGCAGGGGATGTGATAGTTATTGACGGCTTTTGCAGAAGCGGCTGTATCCCGCTCTTTGCCTGCCGCATGTATACCATGTATCCTTCGCCGCTTCTGAAAGTGAATAAAGCCCCTGCGGTCTGTCCGCTCAGAACTTCCGAAGCGAAGACATTTTCTTCGCCGGTCTTCCCGATCAGGAATCCAGTGCTCTGAAACTGCCCTGTATCATTATTGAACCTTTGAACAGCGCTCACCTCAAGATAAGCGCCGATATACGGCAGCAGCGAGGAAGAGTTGAACATCGTGGGATAACAGGGTACCCCGATGATATTGAGGCCTGCCTGCAGATCGTAAGAGGGACATATGATGCTGCCTGCAAAGGACAGCGCTTTCTGCTGAAGCATATAGACAATATATCCTTCACCGGACAGGATCGGGAAGTCGATCCCAGAAGGCACACCGGAAGCATATAAAGCTGTTTCATAAAGTCCGGCAGCTTTATTGAACCGCTGGACCTTTTCCACTTCAGTATTAGTACCGAGGGTCAGAAGCAGATCATATGCGCTGTAATTTGCAGGGACCTGCACAGGATAACTGAACAGGTTAAATCCCTTTTTGAGATAAACATTAGCAGCGCGTGGATTAGTACCTGCTGCGATCTCGACTGAATTGCTGTATCCGTCAAAATCAAAATCTTCATCCCCGTCAAATATGCCGTCGCCGTCCGTATCGCGGTTCTTCGGGTTAGTAAGAGTAATTGCTGTCTCACTTGTGTCCGAAAGGCCGTCATTGTCATCATCAGGATCGCAGGCGTCCCCGACACCATCTGCATCTGTATCAGCCTGATCAATATTGTGGACCGTTGGACAATTGTCATCAACATTCATTACGTTGTCCCCGTCGAGGTCATTAGCAGTAATATCACACAGATCGCCGATACCGTCACCGTCGGTATCTTCCTGTAAAGGATTGGGAACAAACCGGCAGTTGTCGAGGGGCCCACCGACCTGAGAGGATTGAAGAAGATATGCGAGTTCTCCTGAGGACGGAATATACTGCAAGTACGTCGAACCATCTGCGGCAACGAAGAGCAGATTAATAATTGTCTGCGCATTCTTTTGAAAAACAGCGGTTATGTCTCCGGAGTCAGTGCTTACAGTGATGCTGTCCCTCTCAAGTATCTGAAAGCAGTTGCAACGATTGATATCCATACCGATAGCAAGCCATCCGGTTTTTGTCTGGTCCGCAGGCGCTACAGTAGATAAAGTGAAAGTCCGGTTCTTCAGGTCAAAATACCCGAGACGTACTACACGGCCCTCAGAGGTAAGGAACTTTTCTATACTCACAAAAGCCTGTGCATTACTTACTACAGGCAGTGAAGTGCTTACAACGGCCGTAGCCCCGGTAAGCGTAAAAGGCTGTACAGACGGGGGCGCGGGAGAGCTTACGTCATTTATCCCGTCATTATCATCATCAGGGTCACAAATATCTCCAAGGCTGTCGCCATCATTATTTTCCTGTGACGGGTTAACATCGTTAGGGCAATTATCACATACATTGCCGACACTGTCAGCGTCAGCATCCTCCTGCGCTGCGTTTACATTAAGAGGACAATTATCCAGGCCGTCTGCGATCGTATCGTTGTCATCATCACCGTCACAGGCATTGCCTGCACTGTCGCCGTCCGTATCTGTCTGATATGGATTTGGAATGGTCGGGCAATTATCAACAAGATTACTTATGCCATCTCCGTCTTTATCAAGCAAAGGAAAGCTTGCGGGGTTATTCGGATTAGTTCCATTCTGGACCTCAGTGCCGTCGTCCACGCCGTCATTATCGCTGTCAGCATCCAGGGGATCAGTCTTTATAGTTCCGTTCAATTCTTCTCCGTCAGAGCGTCCGTCCCTGTCAGTGTCAGGCTCTGTGGCGAGCGTGCCTGCAGAGTTCACCTCCTGGCCGTCCTGCAGGCCGTCCCCATCAGTGTCCTTTACATTAGGGTTTGTACCAAGCCTGTACTCCTGCAGGTTTGTCAGGCCGTCAATGTCGGCATCAAGAACACCGTCAGCGTTATTAAATGGATTAAATCCATTTGCAGTTTCATAATCATTCGGCATACCGTCGTTGTCCGAGTCAACGTATGGCTGAAGGACCACATCACCAGCAAGTATCTGAAGTATTCCCATTCCGTCATTCGTGTTCAGCACTGCGATGTTTGAAGCGTTGCCCGATGTGCCTCCGATAACAGTGATTACTGCTGATTCTCCGCCGAGTGTTGACATAGTCACCCCGGTACCTGGATTAAAAAGATTGGCGAGATCAACGGTTGCCAGACTTCCGGAATGTCCGTCACCTGCAAGGGCGCTCAGCGGATAGTGCGCGCCTGTCACCTGAATAAGAGCAACTGCTCCCGGTAGAGGAGTGATCCCGCCGGCATCTTTTACCTGTACGCCAAGTCCGTTGGCAGTAACAGGGAATGATTCGTTCTCTGTGATAACAGAATAGAGCGCACCGCTTGCCGGCAAAGATAAAGCCGGTCCTCCGGACTTAGGCGTAGTAAGTGTCCTGAAGAAGTAAGGCGTATTCGGGGATAAGCCGCTTACCCGTGCCCTGAGAACACCAATGTTCTCCGCTGCGATTGCCGGAGCATTATCTTCTCCCAATACAAAATCCTGCTCGATCACTGCTCCGGTCACGGGTACTGTTGCAAGGACATCCGCGTAAACCTGAATGTTGCCTGTACTGGCAGAGTCTGTTGTCCAGACCACTGTAAAGGACGCCGGGGTGACATCCGCAACATTGATGTTACGGGGCAGAGGGCCTGCTCCCCATGCCGCTGAGCACAAAAGCAGCAGTAACATCAACGGCATCAACTTTAACAGATTTTTTATATGTGACAAGTTACTGTTCATAAATTTTTTAACCTGCGTACTATGGATACGTAAAAGTCTGCACAACGTTTACTCCCTGCTGGTTCTCGATCCTGTCCTTGACCTTGTTGAAGATCACGGTATTTGTTCCGGGAGCCAGTTTCGGCGCAGACGGGTAATATTTGATCTCTACCTGGGTAAATGCCGAATCCGTTACAATATTCAAAATTGGATCTATCGTTGTATAGACTTTACCGCCTGCAATGAGTTCCAGCTTGTCTTTAAAATCCGGTAATACTGCGGGAGGGGTACTGCCGTCGAAATACAAGCTCCCGTTCAGCCACGCCTTCAGAGTGGAAAAATCAAGGCCGCTTCCAGTGTCAGTGACCGTCGTTGTTATGATCACCGGTATCGCGTAGAGGTTTGTAGACTCGGCAAATCTGTTGCCGTCAATGAAACTCATGCTTGTTATCACAGAACCGTCCGCAAAGTACCAGGTTACAGTGATACCATTGGTTTTGCCAATGACCTGGCTGACACCTCCAACATCGCCCATGGTAACAGCGGAAGAGGCATAACCGCTTGTGTCGCTTGTTGCGGAAGGCACAGCAGTCCTGGTCGGCTGAAGTCCGAAGACAGCTTCTCTTTCACCGTCTTCGCGCTCCACACTGAAATTCACAACCACATCTTTTATGCGTTTCTCGTTTATCAGGTTGAAATTCTCGTCCCTGAAATCTCCGTTATCATCGTCTCGCCCATCGCTGTTCGTATCAGTGTACGTGTCAACCCGCTCATAGCGGAGCAGTAATTTTCTTACAGGGTTTGCCAGCGGCCGGCCGATGAGGGCGCTGTCGTTCTGAGCAGACCCTGTAACCATGACCGGTCCCATATCAACATCCACCCGGAAGGGCTGCGGTGTCAGGCTTGCCACCTGAGCGTTTATTGAGTAGACCGGAGCGATTCCGACGGGACGTCTGTCACCGAATTCATCATATGTCGGTGCCGCGCCTCCCGCAGTTAACATTGCTACGTGCAATCCATCCTTATTGGTCTTGAAGTCCGAAAAGAATATTCCGCCCGGCCCGAGTCCCGGGCTTACCGTAAATCCCGCTGGGGCGGAATAAGCTACTGTGGTCCCTTCAACAGGATTATTGTATTGATCAAAGACCTCAACCTGCATTGCATTCAGACGTGAGGTGCCGAACGTCATTCTGTTGAAATTGGTCCTGTTGCTGCGTATCCTTGAAGGCGCTGCCGCCTTTGGATAGGCCTCAAACAGCAGCGGTTTGGACAGCCCCGTCACAAAGGCTGCTACCAATTGCGCATCCTTTATCAAGGTCCCGAGTTTAAAAACAGTACTCGACTTGCCCGCCGCATTGGTATCGTTCCGACCGGCAGGGGTCACACTCCCGCCACCGCTTACAACCATAAATGCAACAAGCGCCCCTTCCACACCTCTGCCTGCTGAGTCTGTGAGAATGACTTCGAGGGGCTTCAAAAGGTTCTGCCCCACGAAGCCTGTCTGCCAGTTGCTACCATCGGGAACTGTGATTTTCGTTATCGCTGTATTAGTTGCTGCAATGGTAAAGGACACGGAAGCAGCGGGGGGAGCAGATACTGTAATTGTATAATTGCCGTTTACCGCAGACAATGTCGTCTGTACGGAGATGATCCCCGAGGCATTGGTGTTTATTACGGTGGTTCCGGCATTCTGCGGATTCACAGTGCTACCATTGATACCGACATCAGCGGCAACAAAACTCGCTGCCGATCCTGAAACAGGCGCCCCCGTCGGGCCTGTTATGAAGACCTCCAATGGCGCGGGGAGCACGCTCCCGGCCAGTCCTGTCTGGTAATTGCCGCCTATGATAGAGATCTGAGGAGGCGCTGATCTCGTCATAATTGAAAGTGACAGTTTATATGGACCAGTACCGCTTCCGGGTACATTGCTCACTACTATCGTAAAAACACCCGTGCTTTTAAGCTCAAAATTATTGATCCGCGGATCAGTTCCGCCGCCGCTGTTATCATCAGAGGCTACTATCACGCCGTTTGGATCTTCAAGCAGAAGCACAAGGTCCGGGACCCCTGATGTCACTGATTGAGCATTGATCGTAACCAGAGAACCAGCCAGTGCAATGAACTTATACCGGTCTTGTTCGCCTTCTGCGGAGATGTTCCCGTCAGCGGTCTGTCCGGATATCAGTTCTGTATTCCCGGCGGGATCTTCCTGGACCGTCTGGGTCTCAACTACAAAATCAATTGAGTTGCTGAAGCGCCCGTTGACGATCACCCTTACAGGTCCGGTCGCTGCTCCGGCAGGCACAGTTACAGTAAGAGTTGTGGATGTTGAGAATATCACTCCGGCCCCGATGCTTTTGAACGTTACAGTATTTTTTGTCGCATCCGGACTGAAGCCTTCACCGCTGATCACTACTATTGAACCCGGCACCCCGCGGCCCGGACTGAGAGAAGTTATCACAGGTGCAAAACTGCTTCCGGCTGCGGGTATCTTTAAACTGCTTTTGTCAGCAAACATATAGATGATATAACCTTCACCATTCTTTATAGGGAAGTTTTTCCCGCCTGCAATACCGCCTGCGTCATAAATGGCGGTCTCATACATTCCGGTATCGGAATTGAACCTCTCTATCTTTTGAACTTCAAACTGAGAGCCGAGATCCTGCAGTAAATTAAAGGCTGTATATGCTGCTGGAGGGCACGGGATCCCCACAAGGTTCATGCCGCGCTTAAGGCTGAGATCCGGACAATCCGTTGCTCCGGAAAAATCGACTACCTTCTGCGCATTCATATGTACAACATAGCCTTCTCCACGCCTTAATGGAAAATTTATACCTTCCGGAATGCCATTTATAAATTCGGCCCGCTCAAATGTGCCTGTCCCAGGGACAAAACGGTCAATTGAGTTGACCTCTGACTGACTGCCGAGGGCCTGCAACAATGAAAATGCCTTTAAGTCTGAAGGCGCTTCAACAGGATAAGCAGACAGATTATATCCGCTGTTCAGGATCATACTGACACCGGGAACTATTAATGTATTGGTTACTACATTGATGCCTGCAGTGGCCGCACCCGCTTTGACCGGGACCGCAAGTCCGGCCATGGGATCGGCCTCCACATTTGATTCATTTGCATCATAGAACTCTTCAGGGAAATTTGTATCAGTTGTGAACCGAACAACCTCGTTGATCCGGAAAGGGTCCAGACCAACTGGATCACCGTCGAGAGGTTCTATGGCGACCAGATAATTCCCCCCTGAAAGCCCGGGAATAATATATTTTCCGTCATCGCCGCTGTACGCGCTAGCAACGCTTTGTCCGCTCAGCGGGTCTACAGCAAAGACATGGGCGCCCAGCACAGGACCGTTGCTGAAACCATTGGTCATAGAACCCTGAATGGAGCCGAAGGTGTTCGAATAATTCGGTTCAGCAGGATAATAATAAGAGGCATATGCTATGTCATCAGCTTTCATAGTGCGGGCGGATGTTATGTCTGAAGACAGGAACGGCCACATTACAGAGTCCCTTATACAGGAGTGGGCCAGGCCGAAAAAATGCCCTGTCTCGTGCAGCGCCACAGAGCGTATATCTATGGTGCCGTTCGCTCCGCTTATGCTCCAGGGCTCGCTTGAGTTGAAGGCGATATCTCCGTCGAATATTGTGCCAGCCCGGTAAGTGCCGTTCGGAATATCAGGCGTACCGTCTCCGTCAAGATCATTATTGGCATTTGTGATGACAGTGTCCTGAGTAAAGGAAAATGTAAATGCCACAGCAAGAACTCCGACAGGGAAAAGCACATCCGGGTCAGTGAAAGTTATCAGGTTCTTCCCGTCAATGCCGGCTCCAAGCGAACCGCTGAGACCGGTCTTGCGGAGATTGACTTCACCTCCGTACTGAAAATCCAGGCTTGAGGCGCCAAGGTTTTCCCATGAATTAAAAGCACTTGTCAGTTCAGATGCAAGGGTTGCATTTGAAATACCGGAAGCCGGGATGCCATCTTTGCTCAGGACCCATTTGACAGGCATCTCCCTGGTATCCCACAGCTTATTGAACACCTCGTTCAGATTGGACGGATTGCGGAACTGCGTATTGCCGCCTGCCATAAGCGGGGACACCTGCAGGAAAAGCAGCACGAAAACAATGCTGCAAATTTTTACGGCCCTATGTTTATTAATTAAAGACATATATAGTAAAGAATAAAATTCATCTCCTACTTTTTCTCACTTATAACCGACTGCCTGTATGCCTCAACTGCTGAGCTGCGTTTGTTAATGGGCAATACAGTGTTTCCGGATAATGATCGGTTTGTAACATCCCGGAACTGAAATAGTGGTGACGCGTTAACCACCTGTGGCGGTTTCAGCATTATTGTATAGCTGTTGCCTGAAGATGGTGATGATGCCGGCCCGCCCTGCACAACCGGAGCTGATGCCCCGGGCTGACCTGAGCTTGCCTTCATTTGTTCTATCAGCGCGGCTGCGTCCTCTGCCCTTAAATCCATCGGCGCAGTGGCTTGAGGGGTCTCAAGCCTCTGAGGCTCTGCCGGGATCGGCGGCGCGACATCCTGCGCCATAGTAAAGGTATAGCTGCTCAGGACTACCATAATTGAGATTAAAATCGAAAATATGTTTTTCATAATACCCTCTATTTGCCTGACTTCTTTCCCTTCTGTATGTGATTCATAACCTCTCTTCGCATTTCATTCAGTGTTACTTCCCTCTGTCTTATTGTCCGTCTGCCGTTCTCATCAGAACCAACAAGTTCCTTGCGGCCGCCGTGGATGATTTTGTCTCCCGTATCCGGATCGACTGTAACAGACAGCTTGCCATGCGGCCCTCCGATCAGGTCGCGCACTCCGCTTTTGTCCTTTCTCACAAAGAGCATGACCTCCTCTCCGGGGTTCAGGACAGCGCTTGCAGATGCAGACATGTGGACCGGCGCCTTGAGCTGCGGATGCACGGCAATTCCTCCGAGTTGGGTAATTTCCATAGTTGAGCCGGGCTGTCCCTTTATTGATTCCTCCACCTGAATTCTGCTGACAGTAACTATTAATTTACCCTGCCAGCGAGCAACGCTCTCTGTCACTTTGCCTACCACGATCTCATCAGCAAGGTCCGTCATCTCATGCAGCGACATCTGCTTCTGACTGTCAGCCCGGACTTCCGCAGATTGAAGAAGTATGGCTGAGAGAATCAGGATAATAACTGCTCTCAACCGGAAATTTTCTAACATGCATTCCATAATATATATCCTTCGTTGAATCGTCTTCATCGTGTCTTTTTGATCTGGATGCTCACAGCCGGGATGCTGTTGTCCACGACCACTTTCCCTTCATCATCTGTAGTAGGTGTGTTATCCTGGTTGTACCAGGTCCGCTGGGTCTTCAGCCATTTCTCGGTAGTATTCACAACAGTAGTAGGGTCACCCGTAAAATCAGGGTAAAATGTATCAACCCAGTTGTAAATACTACGTGTACGTGCCAGCAGGTCGTATTCCCCGTCAGCTACAAGGGTAGTATCCCAGATGAGATCATCGGTAAATGCGACCGGCGTTGTAAAAGTAAATCCCGATGGAATGCTGCCGCCAAGTCCGATGACAGCCGTCTTATATCCCAGTTCTTTCTGGTTTGCATTTGCCCTGGAAGAAGTTGCTCCGAGCTTCAATTCCGCCCTTGTTAACAGAGAGATCTGGGGCTTTATCTTTCCTCTAACGAAAGCAATGCTGTTAATGATCTTGAAATTTCCTGTGCCGGCGGATTCGGGAATAAGTGAATCTATCCTCCCGCGTGTGTATACGATCCCATTCTCAGCGCACTTGCTGAGAAAATACTGCATGTTAAAGGATGTGGCGCCTACTTCCGCAGCATAGCCATCCCTGAATTCCTCCATCGTATCAGTGGCCTTGCTCAGCATCACTTTTAATATGCCGGAAAGGTCTACAGTAAGATACCATGACCTCTCCAGCGCGCCTTCAACTATCTCACCTGAATTATTAAAACCAGTAGGACCAGCGGCATCATCTCCGCGCCAGTCAGTTGCCGTTGGGCGTGGCGTCTTCTGGTCCGGTACCGCAGAGGAACTGCCGAAGTATTGAGCTGAGCCCTCCTGCATGGCAAATCCCTCACAGGATTCAGTGTTGGAACTGTGTCCGTTAATATTGCAGTTTGGATCGGGCCAGCGATTTCCATAGGCACGGTAAGCAACCCAGTGGAACGTTTCATGGTGCATGTCGGAAAATGCGGCGCTGTCGGCGCCGGGGTTATTATGATCCTCAAAAGAAATGCTCGTGTAGGAACCGTCTCCGTTGACAAAACTGGCTCCATTGGTTGTACGCCCTTCAACATTCATATCCTGAGGCATAACCCACGCAGCATAGCTGTTCTTCAGAAAACGGACAGCGTCTCCTATCTGGCTTATAATATTCGCACGCGTACTTGTGACGCGAATGGTGCCGAGATTCAACCTGCCGGGATTAACATTTACACTGGCTGCAACATTAACATCCTTCATCGGGGCAGCGTCCGTATTGTCCCGACGAACTTCAATGAACTTTCCGTCCACAGCAGTCCCGACGTACTCAATATTAATATAAATATCAAGCGGCGTCGTATTATCGGCAAATGAAATTGAGAAATCACCATTGGCATCGGTATAGGCCCGTCCTAATTCGCGGTCAATTCCGACAAGTTCCAGACTTATTACGATCACCCTGATGTATTTCACTACCGTGTCATTTGCCAGGACATTGCCCCCGACATAGGTCTTGACCTTGCCCTGAATAATAAAGCGCACCTTGACGAGGGCAGTCCTGCTGACCGGACCGCCATTGCCCTGGCAGGTTAAAGTATAGGTCGTGTTGGTTGCCGGCGACACCGCCATACTTGCAGTTACTCCAACAGCGCTTCCATTGATCGTGCATGACGTCGCATTCACAGTGATCCAGGAAAGAGTAGAGGTCCCTCCCGGATCTATGGTATCGGGCGAGGCCTGAAAGGATGAGATAGCGACCTGCGCTGAGGCTGTTCCAGCGGATATCGTGCATAACAGAAGGCCTGCGAGTGCAACGAAACAGATTTTCATAAGATGTGATCTGTTGATCATTTTTATTTTCTCTCCGGTAATTCAAGGGTCCACGCACCGGACATTTCTTTCTTCAGACTGAACAGCTTGTCCCCTGTACTTGTACTCTGAGACCCATCCGCCTGAATTACATCTATCTTTATGCCCTGTACAGAAACGGAATAAATGTTCGGACTGACATTTGATCGTTGTACTGTATAATTCTCAGCAGACATCTCCGGAAGTGTTGCCTTAATGATTTTTGAAATTCCTTTCGATCGCAGGTCTGAATTGTACCTATCGAGCAATGCCGAGGCCTTTACTTTGTTCGATCCTGTTACCGCAGCGATCAATTGTTTGTCTCCCGAAATCATCCCCCTGTAAAATCCATCTATGAGCTTTAATATCTTTCCCCTGTCCTCATCGCTTACCGGCTGAGGCTCCTGCGACTGCTGAACACGCGGCTTGACCACGTTGAGCACATTATCAACAGAGCTGTAACCGGCGCCCTCGAGTTCCTGTTTGAATGTCCTGTAATGCGACTCAAGGCGTCCACGGGAAACAATCGTCTTTCCTGCACGAAGCCAGCGTTCTGAGTTTTGCCTGATCTTGTCCTGAATGAATTCCCGGTTTTTATCATGGGGCTTCAGACGGCTGAATACATCTCTGGCTTCGATCATACGGTCTTCCGCATCCTGCAGAAGGTCTGTATCTCTGCCAAAGCGTTCTGTTGCAGGGAGCTTGTCTTCTTCTCCGAACATTTGAGATATGATATCGAGTGAAGCATGCACAGCGGATTCACGTTCCCTCTCATCTGAGACCGTATTCATTTCATCACTGAAATGCTGCAGGTGAGCGCGTGCGAGCTTGCGGGCCTCACTGAACTGCCCTTTCTGATACGCCTCTATCATGTCATGGTAAATGACCTGCTGCTCGGACTGTTCCCCCCCTGTTTTGATCCTGTTTTCTTCATTTACGGAGTAACGACTCTTATCGTCCCCCTGATCAGCAGCCCTCAGGTTCACATTAGTGCACGCCAGCATGGTGAATAAAAAAAGACAGAACATTACAAAAGTTTTCACTTTCACTCCTCTTAAATTAAATAATGATTAAAAAAGACCGGACATGTTTTTGATGGAGACATAAAATAATATTAACGAAAGAGATCGAATAATTAATTATAATTAAATCCCATATATCTTGCAATTAAAAAATATCAGGTGAAAATTGTTTAAAGAGTTACAATTTCCCATAACAGCAGTTTAAATACTTAGAGTCGGTTTCTAAACTCTGTTTGTCTGTCATTCCGGCTTGTCCGGAATCTTTTTCCCAAAGTGGATTCCCGACGCGCTTCGCTTGCGGGAATGACGTCTGTTTCGAAAGCAATACTTTATAAACAGACTCTACTTACATACCACTCAACGTGATAACATCGTGAATCAGCATTTAAATTAGTCAGGAAAAAGAGTCGGAAAACTTTACTTTTGTAATGGATTTTTACAATTTTAAATGAAGTAACATTTTCAAAAACATAATAAATCAACTTGTTTCATTATTAGCATAGAAATTGCACATATAAATATACCCATAATTATAAAAAATACTTATAAGTCACATAAGAATATTGATTAGTAAGGTGTTGTTGATATACCTTAATAAAACTCAAGGAAATAATAGATCATGAAGTATGCGCTAACCTCAAACAGTAACACCTCTGATGAATTGTTGTTTGAAGAGAAGAATAAACTTCAGGCAATAATAGAGGCCATGGGGAAAATACTTTATCAGACCCAAAAGGACTGGGATGATATTTTTGATACCATACCTGACATGATTACTGTTCATGACAGGGACTTCAATATCATGAGAGCCAACAAGGCGGCACAGAAAATGCTTGATCTGCCTTCTCCGGGAAATGATGCAGAGCTTAAGTGTTTTCAATACTATCATGGCACAGAAGCGCCGCTAAAAGGATGCCCGAGCTGTAACTGCCTCACAACAGGGGAACCTGCTGTTTTTGAGGTTTTTGAGCCATATTTACAAATGTACATTGAAATTCGTGCCATACCCCGTTTTGATAACAATAAGCAGTTAACAGGATTAATTCATGTAGTAAGAGATATCACTAAACGTAAAGAAACTGAAATATCGTTAAAAAGATCAAAAGACGAGTTGAGGGCCCGTGCCCGGGATCTTAAGGAAACCAATCAAGCGCTAAAGGTTTTGTTAAGACAGCGGGAAAATGATAAGGCAGAGCTCGAAGAAAAGATATTATCCAATATTAAAATATTGATCAATCCGTATATAAAAGAATTAAAAAAGATGAAATTTAAATCAAATGAGTTAGATTACGTGCGCATTTTAGAATCAAATATACATACCATGACCTCATCATTTTCAAAAAAATTATCATCTAATAATCTGGCCCTTACCTATAGAGAGATTCAAATTGCCAACCTTATAAGGGAAGGAAAACAAAGCAAGGATATTGCAGAAATGATGAATATCTCCTTTGAAACAACTAATTGCCACAGACAAAATATCAGAAAAAAACTGGGACTCAAAAATGCAAATATCAATCTGAGAGCTTATCTGTCGTCACTTGATGACTGACTATTTTATATCCCCATTTTATATATAATTTTCTATATACCAACTTATCAGCCTCTGATGTATAATTAAAGTCTGTTTATAAAGTACCCTGTGCGTCATTCCCGCAAGCGAAGCGTGTCGGGAATCCTTCTGGAAAAAGATTCCGGACAAGCCGGAATGACAGACAAACGGCAATTAATCAACTTTATAAACAGACTCTAATTACTATATCTCTATCAAAAAACAGCGATAGAATATACATCAAAATACGTGCCTGTAGAACTTATGGGGGTTTAGGGGAAATGATGGACAGAGAAATGAACAGATACACAGGCACATTATTATTTATCATCATTCTCATAACGATAACCAGTTTTACAGACAACGTATCTTACGCAGGTAACGCCGGCTGTGCATCAGCCATACCGGTGTATGCAGGAGTTGAGGTTAAACTAAAGTTAGTTGAAAATAATAAGTGGCTCCCCCGTGGGGTATAATCCACGGAACGGAAAACAAAAAAGAAAGGAGCCACTAATGAAG
>JAGVGM010000309.1 GCA_020057065.1 Thermodesulfovibrionia bacterium | reverse complement strand
TTTAACCTGTAAAAAGCAGACATTGTTCATAAAAGCCTCTAACTCGATAAATCTATTTATGATGTTATACCGGTTTTCCTGTGGAAAGTTCTTTATCCCACTCTTTGAAAAAGAGGGGCTGGGCTCCCGTTGCAGCGAAGCATTGCAACGGGAAGTGGAGATTATTTGATTGAATTTTTCTATAAAATCCCCCTTAATCCCCCTTTTCCAAAGGGGGAGGACAGTTGAGAATCCCCTTGGCAATGTGACAGGTCATTATGGATATTAAAATTGCTGTAATGCAAGAAGCCAAGATATGACTAAAAAAATGGGGGAACTCATGATGAACAGGGCTTGACAGGTCAGGCAATCTTTGATATAGAGAAAGTAAGAGTACTGACAGATCAGATAAAAGGCTGATATCTGTATTCTGTGGACAGTTTAAATAAAAGAACAGGAGGTTTAACATGGCAGCAGAAAAAGCAAAAAAAAACTGTAAAAAGAGAACTTGAGCCATATCGCCCTATGGGATGGCTTTCTCCTTTTGAGAGGATGGATGAAATGTTCGATGAATTCATCCGCAGGCCTCTTGGACGACCTTTGCTGAGCCGTTTTCCGAGGATAATGGAAGAGATAGCGCCGACACCGTCAGTCGATATTTTTGAGGAAAAAGACGATGTCGTTTTAAAGACAGAACTTCCCGGGATGACAAAGGACGATATAGAGATAAACCTTACCGATAACATGATCACTCTTTCAGGAGAGAAAAAACACGAGGAAAAGATAGAGGAAAAAAATTATTATCGTCATGAATGTTCATATGGATCATTTAAACGTTCATTTAACCTGCCGGCCGAGGTTCAGTCAGATAAAGCAACGGCTTCTTTTAAGAACGGGATACTTGAAGTGAGAATACCAAAAACAGAAGAAGCAAGAAAGAAAGCGGTAAAGATAAAGATAGAAGAATAAAAGTTGACGGATATACAGAATAATCTCAGAAGAACTGTAAACTTCCTTTCTGAAGAAGTAGGTTCACGCGGGTACCTGCAGATTGATGCACTGAACAAAACTGCTGATTATATTAAATCTGAATTCAGCAAGTATGGTTATACAGTCTTCGAGCAGCCATTTAAAGTTGAAGGACATACTTATAAGAATATATTTGTGGAGATTAAGGGGGAAAAGCCTCCTGAAAAAGTCCTTATTGTCGGCGCTCACTACGACACTGTTATGGGAACTCCGGGAGCGGATGACAACGCAAGCGGAATTGCAGGATTAATCGAACTGGCAAGACTGTTGAGCAACAGGTCCTTTGACAAGACAATACAGTTGGTTGCTTTTACCCTTGAGGAACCGCCTTTTTTCAGAAGCAGGTTTATGGGAAGTTACGTATATGCGCAAAGTCTCAGGCAAAGAGGTATTGATGTTGAAGGTGTAATATGCCTTGAGATGATAGGATATTTTACGGACGAGCCGGGGAGTCAGCTTTTCCCCTTGCCTTTTTTCAGATGGATGTATCCGACAAAAGGCAATTTTATAATCATCGTAGGCAACATGCAGTCAAGAAGTTTTTTAAACCGCGTAAAAAGCGGTTTTAAAAAAGGCACAGATCTGCCGGTTGAGTCTCTCTCTGCCATCCCGCTGGTTATTGGAATAGATTTTTCCGACCACAGGTCTTTCTGGAAATTCAACTACGATGCAGTTATGGTGACTGATACCGCTTTTTACAGAAATCCTCAATATCATGGAATTGGCGACATTCCGGAAATCCTTGATTATGAACGCATGGCAAAAGTCGTGCTTGGGCTTAAATATGCAATAGAAGAGATGAGTGGGCTTTATGCCCGCAGCAAATGATATAATTAATCTGCTATGTTACCGCAGTTCCCGGAATTTAAAGATGTGGATTTGTCTTCTCAGGAGGTCTTTAACAGGTTTTTATCAGAGACTCCTCTTGAGGCATCTGAATATAATTTTACCAATATATTTGCGTTCAGAAAGGCTTACAGCTTTAAAGTCTCCCTGCTTTATGACAATCTTATCATTCTCAGAAATTCAGAACCTGTTTCTGTGTTCTGCCCTATAGGCAATTCCCGTATTCCGGAAGTTTTTGAGCAGCTATTCAGTTACCTGAGAACACGTACGAAAAACCTGTATCTGGAAAGAGTGCCTGAGAGCTTCGTTAAAAAATATTTAAAGAGTACTAAACATCTTATTATTCAGGAAGAGCGGGACCACTTCGACTATGTTTACCTTGTGAAAGAGCTTGCCCAATTGAGAGGCAATAAATTTCATGATAAAAAAAACAAGATAAATAAATTTAAAAGCATTTGTCAATATCAGTATCAAACTCTAACGCCGGACCTTATTGAAGAATGCATTGAATTTGAAGACGACTGGTGTGAAAAGAGGGATTGCGGGAAATATCCAGGGCTCGAAAGAGAACAATGCGCTATCCTGGAAATGCTGAATAATTTCAGTGCGCTGAACATTATTGGTGGAATAATAAGAGTTGATAATCGAATTGTAGCGCTTACCCTGGGAGAAAAATTCCTGAAAGATACAATGGTCATACATATCGAAAAGGCAAATGCAGACATATCCGGGCTTTACCAGGTCATTAATCAGGAATTTCTGAAGCATGAAACGGGTGGCTGTATATATGTAAACCGTGAACAGGATCTGGGAGTTGACGGGTTAAGACAATCCAAAATGTCATATAACCCTTTGCGGTTCGTAAAGAAATATAAGATAAAATGCAGGGAAGAGGCGACGCCATGAAACCGGATGTATACTTCAGTTCATTACATGAAAAAACCAGAAGCGAATGCTTTAGGGCTATCTTGAACAATACGGACATGTATTTTTCCAGGTTTAAGAAAGGTTCATTTGTCGGCATAAAAATGACGGTTGGAGATAAGAAAAACACGGGCTATATCAAACCCGAGATAGTTAAGATCCTGGTGGAAAACCTGAAAAGACGCGGGGCCAAACCTTTTGTATTTGACACAAATGTGATTTACAAGGGGCCGAGACAGAATGCTGTGGATCACCTGAATCTTGCTTATCAAAAAGGCTTTACACCCGAAAGACTGGGATGCCCCCATATAATCGCCGACAGTGTATTCGGCACCGATTCAAAAGTCATGAAGGTAGATTTTAAAAATATAAAAGAGATCCGGGTCCCTTCACTTGTCACGGTAATGGAAGATTTAATCGTCCTGTCACATATTACAGGTCACATCATGTC
This sequence comes from Thermodesulfovibrionia bacterium, assembly GCA_020057065.1. Lineage (GTDB taxonomy): Bacteria > Nitrospirota > Thermodesulfovibrionia > UBA6902 > UBA6902 > SURF-23. The sequence goes on along the minus strand of JAGVGM010000309.1, from coordinate 4,223 downwards.
CGGATATGCAGCTTCAATCAAGAATGTGGGTATGGGCATGGCATCACGTGCCGGGAAGCAGATTCAGCATTCCTCAATGAAGCCGGTGATAGATACTGCTCCCTGCACCCTGTGTGGCTGCTGTATCGAGACATGTCCCACGTCTGCAATTTCAGAACTTAGCGGCAAGGCCTTCATAAATTCAAAGATGTGTGTTGGTTGCGGAGAATGTATTGCCTGCTGCAAGTTCGGTGCGATCAGCATTCACTGGCATGAAGATGAGAATATTTTTGCCGAGAGGATGGCTGAATATGCATGCGGAATCCTTTCGCATATAAAGAGAAAGGTATTTGTTAATTTCGCCTATGACATAACAGAGGAATGCGATTGTATCGCGGGCAATGATCCGAAAATAACAGAAGACGCCGGTATCTTTGCATCCACGGATATCCTTGCTATAGATAAAGCAAGCTTTGATATGATTACAAAGATGTCAGATTTATTCTCAAGAGATGGAAAGATCAAGGTGCATCAACACCAGTTCGAGTATGCAGAGAAAATCGGTCTCGGGAATCTTGATTATAATCTGGTCGAGGTCTGATCAGTGTCTGTTTATAAAGTGCCTTTACGTTTATTTTGTTATATGGTATATTGATTCAGACTAACATTTTCAAACACATTCAGGAGGATAATATTAATGGATAATCATGTTGGCAACGAGCTTTCAAAAAAATATTGTCCACGTTTTGCACAGGTTGCAGTTGAAAAAGGTTTTGTAACCTCTGAACAGGCTAAAAAAGCCCTTTCCGAGCAAATGGATGATAACCTCTCGAACAGGTCTCACAGATTAATAGGAAAGATTTTCCTGGACAAAGGCTGGCTGACACCTCTGCAGATAGAGATAGTCTTAAATGATCTTTTCAAGAAAACACTGTAGATATCCACAAGCTCCGGCTTATGGATATCTACTCTTTTCACTAAGACTTTCAATAGTTCTCAGCAAGCACTTCATAATGAGCCTGCGGATGTTTACAGGCTGGACACTCCTGCGGCGCATCAGCGCCTTCAAAAACATAACCACAGTTTCTGCAGTGCCACTTTGTTGGCGCAGGTTTCTTGAAAACAGCGCCGGCACTGATATTGGATGATAATTTTCTATACCTCGATTCATGAAATTTTTCAACCTTTGCAATCTGTTTAAAAGACTCGGCAATCTCGGGGAATCCTTCATTCATTGCGATCTTTTCAAAATCGGCATAGATGGTAGTCCATTCAAGATTTTCACCGGCTGCAGCATGATTGAGGTTCTCAATCGTACTTCCAATTTTACCTGCCGGATAACTTGCCGTGATCTCCAGATCACCGCCCTCAAGATATTGAAAGAACACCTTTGCATGCTCTTTTTCATTCTCCGCTGTCTCGATAAACAAGGCGGCTATCTGTTCATATCCCTCTTTCTTTGCAGCGCTTGCAAAATAGGTATATCTATTCCGTGCCTGTGACTCACCTGCAAAGGACTTTAAGAGATTCTGCTCTGTCTTTGTTCCCTTGATTGATTTTGCCATTTACAAACCTCCTATCCTGATATTTTCTCCATTGGTTCGCCGCAGCATACAAGTTCACCGCCGCCCGCTTTAGTCACCGTTACTTCATTACCGCAAATATTACACCTGTAATTTTCACCAGCTTTCTTAACGTTCATTTTGATCCTCCTTTAATTTTCTAAAATTAATTTTATCACAAAATCGATTTTATCAGTTGACAATTATAAGTCAAGTGTTAATATATATTGGTAACCGTTTGTATTAAATTCTTCATGAAAGGAGGGCAATACATGGGTTGCGGAACATGTGGTACTAAAAAGGCGAAGAAGGCCACAACAAAGAAAACAAAAAAGACCTCAAAGAAATAGTTGATATGCAGAAGGGCTGACGCAAAAGTCAGCCCTCTTTTTACGTCAGTAGTATGTTATTTATCTGAAACGGAGTAAACTGAATGGCAGACAAAATAATTTTCTATACAGATAAAGCGCCCACCCCAAAAGGCCCTTATTCTCAGGCAGTCATTCATAATGGTTTATTGTATGTGTCCGGACAGATACCTGTAGACTCTGTATCCGGTTCATTAGTGCGCGGCACTATCGAAGAGGAAACAGAAACTGTAATCAACAACCTGAAGATTATTATAGAGGAAGCCGGAGCGGGCCTCAAGGATGTTTTGAAGGTAACTTGTTATCTTGCGGATATGGAGGATTTCAGCAGGTTCAACGAAGTTTATAAAAAGTATTTTCAGGACGACCCGCCTGCAAGGTCAACGATTCAGGCAGGCAAACTGCCTCTTGATGTTCAGATAGAGATAGATGCAATCGTTGCCCTGCCTGTAACAGCCTGAACGCTTTCAGCTTTCCCCATCAAAAAGCTTCTTCAACTCACCCGGATAAACCTTGCGCTCATTTTCTTGAGTTGGTTCTTTCACCTCCGGCCATTTGTCAGGGAACGGACCTGCTCCTTCTTTTGCTGCATCCGAAGGCTGTGGGTCTTTCATCCTGAATTTACTGCGTATATCACGGTTCTCAATACTGCAGCAGAACTCAAGCTGTATTCCATTCGGGTCAGTGGAGAAAATGGAGTAAATAAAACCATTGTCAAGGGCTTCAGTAACCCAGATGCCTGCTGCTGTCAATCTGTCCTTGAGCGCCCAGAATTGTTCTATGTCTGTCAGTTCAATACATAAATGATCAAATACAATTGGTCCTTTTACAGGTCTTCCGGGATCTTTATCAGGCACAGGTTCAGCCTCCGGCCATTCAAAAAAAACTATAAGAACATTATCCGACAATTCGAAAAAATATTGCCTGTTCCCCTTTTTCCCGATGCCTGCTATTAATTTCATTCCAAGCAGATCCCGCCAGAAACGAATGGTGGTATCCATATCATTTGTTGCCAGGGCTACATGATTGATTCCTTTATATTTAATCATTTATCCACCTTGTGTGGTTTTATATTGTTATATCATAAAACCGGGATTTTGTCTCCAGCGCTTCATTATCTGCGTGTACCCCCTGTTTCAAATCTACTGAAAATGGAGGTTTGTCGCATATTTCTTTGACTTATACAATGTTTTGACATGCAAGATATTTTGTGATATACAGGAGCTTAGTAACTTCTTTAGGCATATAATGAGCTATTTGCTATTACAGTTTTCTGGATCTGCCTGATGCGGAAAAGAAAAAGACCAAAGAAGCCAAATCAGGGCTTGTTGATGAAAGAAATAAATGTAAGCTCCATTGACGCGGACCTCCTACTGCTCAGGGACATGAAAATATTATGGGTCAACAAAAAGCTCAGGCTATCTTAGTGCAGGATATGTCTTTTACATGGGAGAGCATATCCTGCCGTTTGGAGAAAATCTGCCCTGCCGGTAAAGATATTGTTTTGATGCAGGTAATATAAAAAACAGGGGCAAGTATAGCATGGGTCAGGGAACAATAAAGTTTGGAGAAGAAGACAAAAGATTAGAAAGCAAAGCAACAGAACAGGACATAACGAATGAGGGATATGGAAACAGATGTTATCGAAGTTTTTTGAGGAGTTTTTCAGCGTCTTTTTTGTGGGTAACGGCAAGAATGATTACATAATCTGAAAGGATTCTGTAATATGCGCGGAAATCACCGCTTCTTAACCGGTAAAGCGGAGGGTTATAACCGCTCATCTTTTTTACCCTGCTTTTGCCGAAGGAAAAAGGGAATGTCTCAAGGTAGGTTTTTATATCTTTTACAAGCTGGAGGGCGTCATTCGTTTCAAGCCCTTCAATTTCATTCTGAGATGGAGGGCTGAATATGACCCTAAACCTTTATTGCACTGCGCTTTTCAATCCTCTTAATCAGAGCGTCTGCTTCAATGCCTCCGCTGCGGCTGTATGCAGCAAAAGATTCCTCAATTTTCATTTTAAAGTTAGGGGCGTTTTCAATAAGATAATCTGCAAGGTCTTCCTCTGTGATGTGATGAAGCACGGCAGTTGGCTTGCCGTAAGCTGTTATAATAATATCCTCTTTTTCAGATGCCTTGAGAATATCCATTGTCTGCTGTTTGAGTTCTTTAACGCCTGCAAAACGCATATTGTCCACCTGTTCTTAATGTTACACAATAGAGCCTCTTGCAAAAGTATTGTAAATTTCGATAGTCATGTATCAAATCTATCACCTTGTCGTTTTTTCCAGGCATCAGTGCTGTTTTAGCTCTTTT
>JAGVGM010000196.1 GCA_020057065.1 Thermodesulfovibrionia bacterium | reverse complement strand
CAGCAACCTTTGACCACGATAATGACTCAATAGATTAGAAAATCAGTCTCGATGCCTTGTAAAAAATGTGTTTCAGTTTTCTAAATCGGGATTTGGGTGAGATATTATTGTTGACTAATGTTTTTCATTTGATATAATTCCGTTAGATTATAATTTCTATCAATAAGGAGGAAAATTTATGATGAGGAGACTTGCAACTTTATTCCTGGCCCTCTCTTTTGTGGTTTTGCTTGCATGCTCCATATTCGCAGAAGAGAATGTAACCACTCAGGCGATAAAGCCGACAGAAGGTTGGACGCTGGGGTCAGGCCTACACATTTTACAACTTTAGCTTCTCCATAATCAGATCAATGTTCTTTCCAAGCTTTCTATCCCTTTGCATTACCTTCCTAAAACGACAACTTGCCAAAGTCACAGCAGATTCACATATACCAAAATGCTCTCCAATTTCTTTAAGGGATTTCCTGTTGCTGGGGTCAGCCCTACCGTACTTGCTATAATGTATCCTTTGGGATACTATAGAGATATGATTGAGGTTCGCCAGACCGAGATATATGCCAAATGGTTTGATGCCTTGCGCGACAGGCAGGCTCGTGCCCGTATTAATATCCGCATACGCCGCTTGTCGTTAGGCAACTTTGGTGATGTCAAACCGGTCGGGGAAGGGGTTTCTGAATTACGAATCGATTATGGTCCCGGTTACCGGGTGTATTTTGCGCAACGCGGCCGGGAACTGGTGGTTCTGCTGGCCGGCGGTGACAAGCGCACACAGGCGGCTGATATCAAAACCGCGATACAATTATCACGGACACTTAAGGAGGACTGGACATGAAAAAGACCAAAATCAAAACTACGCCTTGGGATGCGTCTGAACACCTCAAAACAGAGGAGGACATGGCTGCATATCTGGAAGCCGCTATTGAGGATGGCGATCCAGCCGTGATCTCGGCCGCTATCGGAGATATTGCCCGCGCTAAAGGTATGTCGCAGATTGCCAGCGAAACGGGGCTTGGCCGTGAAAGTCTTTACAAGGCGCTTTCACCTGGCGGAAATCCTGAGTTTGCTACGATACTGAAGGTTGTGCGTGCATTAGGGCTGAAGTTCCATGTCGAAGCCGCTGCTCATTAAACGCGGAAGCGAGGAAATCTGGTCATTTTGCATCTTTATGATATCCTGAGTAAAATTACTCAAGCTATTGAGTAAATCGTATGTTCAAGAGATACGCATACAAGAAAATATTTGTCAGGCTCATCGAGCTAAGTGCCAGAATTTATTAAATGTCGTCCCCAGCTTCTCCCTCATCTACTCCACCACAAAATTCTTCCAACCCCACCCCGGAAAATTTTACCTTGCAAATTGAAAGGCAATCTTTCATAATACACGCATGATAAAGAGAAGGATCCAGGGCGCCGTTGAAACATCGCTCAGGAAATACCCCGTGGTAGGGATCATCGGCTCGCGTCAGGCAGGCAAGACTACTCTTGCAAAGATGATCCGGAAAGGGATTTCAAAAAAGGTGATATACCTTGACCTCGAGCTGCCTTCCGACCTGAATAAACTGCATGACCCCGAACTGTATCTGGGACAATTTACCGATGCCCTTGTGGTAATTGATGAGATACAGAGAATGCCGTCACTGTTTCCGCTTATCCGGGCGCTCGTTGACAGGAAAAGGACCGGCGGAAGGTTTCTTATTCTCGGTTCAGCGTCGCCGGAACTGATAAAGCATTCTTCGGAGAGCCTTGCGGGTAGAATAATCTATCATGAGCTTTCTCCCTTTTCGATCCACGAGACAGGAAATAAGAACATCCGGCAGTTATGGTTGAGGGGCGGTTACCCTTTAAGCTATCTTGCTGAAAGCTCTGAAGACAGTTTTTCGTGGAGGGAGGCGTTTATAAAGACATATCTTGAAATGGATATTCCTCAGCTCGGCATACGTGTGCCTTCCGCGCAGCTCCGGAGATTCTGGACTATGCTGGCGCATTCCCATGGACATCTATGGAACGCAAGCCAGATAGCAGGAAGCCTTGGAGTATCGGCGCCAACTGTGAGAAGTTATCTTGATATCCTTGAGGAAACTTTTATTGTAAGACGGTTACAGCCATATTATTCCAACATTAAAAAAAGGCTGATCAAAGCGCCGAAGGTTTATATCCGGGATTCCGGAATTCTGCACTCATTATTGAGGATCGGAGACCTTGAAGACCTTACGGGAAATCCGTCGGTCGGCAGATCGTGGGAGGGCTTTGTTGTTGAACAGATAATCGGTTTACTGCCTGAAGGGTGGTCGTACTTTTTCTACAGGACAGGCGCAGGCGCGGAGATAGATGTATTACTCGTGGACAAAAAGAATAGACCTATAGCTGTAGAAATTAAATATTCGGCAAGTCCGAAGGCTGAAAGAGGCTTCTGGAATGCCCTTGAAGACCTGTCGTGCCGGAAGGCGTTCATAGTCTATCCCGGAGAGGAAACATACCCTTCCGGAAGAAATACTGTTACATTATCTGTAAAAGAACTGAATAAGATTATTGAGTAAGATAAAATGTTCAACCAGCTCCTCATAAACAGCATTATCGCGGGCAGCACCTATACCCTCATCGCCCTCAGCTTCTCCCTCATTTACTCAACAACAAAATTCTTCCACTTCGCCCACGGCGCTGTTTATACATTCTGCCCATACTTCGCTTATTTATTTACCGTAATCTTGGGGATGCCTCTTTTTATCAGCATCCCTCTTGCGATAGTGTCATCTGCAATTGTCGGCATACTCATTGAGTTATCGATATATAAACCACTCAGGCGAAAAGGGACTACGCCGCTGATCCTGCTCCTTGCCTCACTGGGAATATACATTGTGCTTCAGAACATAATCTCGATGATCTTCGGAGACGACACAAAGACCCTGAGAAGCGGAATAGTCCGGGAAGGGCTTGAGGTGTTAGGGGCTCGGATTACGCCGATACAGATAGCGATTATAATAGTAAGCATGTTTTTGCTAATTGCATGCTGGGCGCTACTGAAATATACAAAGATAGGCACTGCGATGAGGGCGGTTGCATCAGATCCTGATCTTGCGAATATTTCCGGCATCAATTCCGACGGGGTCATTCTCTTCACCTTTGCCCTCGGCTCCGCCCTTGCAGGCGTTGCGGCGATCCTCGTTTCATTCGACATAGACATGACCCCGACAATGGGCATGAACGCGCTTATGATGGGTGTTGTGGCTGTTATCATAGGCGGTGTCGGAAGCATTCCCGGTGCAGCTTTGGGAGGATTTCTTCTTGCCTTTGCGCAGAACTTCGGCGTCTGGAAGATATCGTCTCAATGGCAGGACGCTATAGCATTTATCATTCTGCTCCTCTTTCTGTTATACAGGCCGTACGGATTCTTCGGAAAGAAGATCAGAAAGGTGGTGGTGTAATGGATTATTTCCTGCACATACTGATAATGGTCTGTATATATTCCATTGTCTCGATGTCCCTGAATGTCCTTGCGGGATATACCGGACTGCTTTCCGTGTCCCATGCCGCTTTCTATGGAATCGGCGCGTATACGACCGCGCTTCTTGCCTTAAACGCAGGGCTTCCGTTCTGGATAAACATACCGGCCGGGATCATCCTTTCGGGAGCCATTGCCTTTCTCATTGCATGGCCCTCTCTCAGGACGTATGATGATTATTTCGTAATTACCACATTTGCATTTCAGATAATTGTCTTCAGTATCCTGAACAACTGGGTTTCCTTTACCGGAGGCCCTCTCGGTCTGCCGGGGATCCCGCAGCCTGATATATTCGGGATAAATATCTCGTCTCATGTTTCTTTTTTGATTTTCGTCTTAATGTTCGCAGTTCTGACCTATATCTTTCTTAACCGTCTTATGGATTCTCCGTTCGGAAGGATTCTTAAGGCTATAAGGGAAGATGAGATATTTACGACGTCCCTCGGTAAAGATGTAATGAGATTCAAACTGACCGCTTTTATCATAGGGGCATCGATCGCCTCGATCAGCGGAAGCCTCTATGCTTATTACATCAGCTTTATTGACCCGACGAGTTTTACCATTATGGAATCCATTTTTATACTCTCAATCGTCATCATAGGAGGCGCGGGCAATCTGAAAGGGTCCATTGTCGGTTCCGCGCTCCTGATATTCATCCCTGAAATGCTCAGATTTGTCGGCATGCCGAATTCAATTGCAGCGAATATGAGACAGATATTTTACGGTCTTCTCCTTGTAATGTTCATGATGTTCAGACCGCAGGGGATAATGGGTGAGTTTGCCTTTGGAAAAGAAGGCGGGGTGAAAGAAGAGGTAAAGAAAGATGCTTGAGATATCGGGAATTACAAAACACTTTGACGGCGTTCATGCGGTTGACAATGCCTCTATCAAAATACCGCAAGCCACGATTACCAGCCTCATAGGGCCTAACGGCGCAGGGAAGACAACCCTTTTCAATATCATTTGCGGGTATATTGAGCCGGATAAAGGAATTGTGCAATTTAACGGCGAAAATCTTAACGGGTGCGCGCCGCATGAAAGGGCTTCGGCAGGGATAGGCCGCACATTTCAAAACATGAGACTTATAAAAAGACTTTCTGCACTTGAAAACCTTATGTTGGCTTTCATTAATCATAAGAGCGGCAGCTTCATTAAAACCCTGTCGTTCAGCATCAGCAGAAACCATGAAATCAAAAATAAAGAAAAGGCGCATGAATTCCTTGATTTCGTCGGCTTGAAAGATAAAGCTTATGAACCTGCCGGGTCCTTATCATACGGACAGCAAAAACTGTTGAGCCTTGCATGCTGCCTTGCCCTTGACGCTAAACTGTTGATGCTTGATGAACCGGTTGCAGGGGTAAATCAGGAGACGATTAACAGGATACTTTCGCTTTTTAGAGAGCTTAAAAATTCCGGCATTACTATTTTTCTCATAGAACACAACATGAATGTTGTGATGGAAATATCAGACAGGCTTATCGTGATGGATGAAGGGAAGATAATAGCAGATGGGATTCCATCTGAGGTAAAAGGAAAGCCTGAAGTCATAGAGGCGTATATAAGTTAATGCTTGAATTGAAGAACATAGAGGCCGGATACAATAAAAAGCCCGTGTTGAATGACGTTTCAATTAACCTTCGTAAAGGGGAGATTGTCGCATTGATAGGGCCGAACGGAGCCGGCAAATCAACCGTTATTAAAACAGTAATGGGAATCGTGAAGGCAAGGAAAGGGGAAATTATTTATAAAGGTAATTCGATTAACGGAAATAACCCTGTCGGTAATATAAGGCATGGGATTGTATACGTGCCTCAGGGCAATACGGTTTTTAGCGATCTGACGGTTCTGGAAAACCTTCAAATGGGCGGATATATTTTATCGGACAAAAGTATAGTGGAAGACAGAATAAAGGAAGTATTTAATCTATTCCCTGAGATCGAAGAAAGAAAGCACCTGGATGCCGGCAATCTGAGCGGAGGTGAAAAGCAAATGTTAGCCATTGGCAGGGCATTGATGCTGAAGCCCGAACTCCTTTTGCTTGACGAACCATCCCTCGGCCTTGCCCCGAAGTCTATCAAAAAAGCCTTTGAAGCGATAAAGGTGATACGGGATAAATTTAATACCACGATACTTATTGTTGAACAGAAAGTAAAAGAGGTCCTTGAAATCGCCGACAGGGTTTATGTCCTTCGTTTAGGTAAAGTTGTGCTGGAAGACAACGCCGCTGATCTTAAAGATGTCAGTGTGATAAAGAAGGCGTTTTTAGGGGAGTAAGTAATAAGAGCAAAAGTACCGTAGTACAAAAGCGCAAAAGTTCAGAAGTCAAAAGTCTAAAGAAAAAAAATCAAAGGGAACGGGAAAAACTCCATAAGAGTCTTCCAACTTCAGCGAGCAGATTTTCAACCTGAGACATATCCGAATTGTAGTACCCAAGTTTTCTGGAAAAACTAAAAAGATATTCCGTTTCTGCATGAGAACCCAGTGCAATATTAACAAACTGGGCTAACTCCTTCTTACTCTTTCTTGCATATCCCTCAACTATATTCGTGGGTACAGATAAAGCCGCCCTCCTGATCTGTGAAGTCAGACCGAACATTTCCGCTTTCGGGAATGCTTCAGTCGCTTTGTAAATCTGAAAGGCAAGCTCATCAGCTTTCCTGAAAACTATAAGATCATTATAATTAGCCATGCCCGCCAATATTATACATAATTTTGGAAAGTCAGACTATCCGGCTTTTGCACTTTTGACTTTTGTACTATTACACTTTTTTATTGCCTTAACGGAATAGGAAAATGTATAATTTTAAAACAAAATAACATTATCATGTCGGAGGGGATGTTTGACCGATTTCTCATTGCCAGATACAGAGGTTAATGATTTTCTTCTTGCACATCCTGTTCAGGCGGTCGACTGGACAAAGATAGCAGGATTATTGAAGTGTATGAAGAAGAGAAACGCTGTTTGATACTCGGACATTTTCTCTGGAATAAAGGGAGAAAATCACCGCTTCACGTTGTTTGTGATTATTCGAACCAAAATATTATTGATCTTGTTACGGCATATGTCCCCCAGATGCCATGGTGGATATCGCCGATTAAGAGAGGGAAAAAGCAGATATTGAAACGGCCCCGTGTTCTGAATGCGGCGGCCGGCTTGAAAAGAAGTATATCTCTCAGGAATTTGAGAGAGAAGGATTAAAGGTAAAATTGTCAGGGATTGCAGCCCTGGTATGTTCGAAATGCAGGGAAATATACTTTCAGCCGGGAGGGGCCGACAAGGTAGCTGAGGCGGCTAACTCTCTCTTCAGGCTTGCACAGACAGAAAAACAGCATAAACATGGCCTGACTGCTCAAATATGCAGGGCGTAATGTTTACTGATGTAGTAAAGATTTTTTTCTGGAGCAGAAGAAGGCGGTGGAAGGAAAAGATATTAAAGGTAGCGTAATTACGGTATAATTAATGATAAAGAAAGTTGAGATTATCCCTATCGCTGAAAGGAAATTAACGAGAAGAGGCATAAATTTTGAGGAAAATAGATGAAGATAGAATATGATCCTGCACATGACATTTTAAATATTGAGTTTATAGCTGATGAGGCTATTGCGGCATGAGACGATACTGTTTGGGTAAATACTTTCGGCTTTGCAGATAGAGTAAAATTATAATTTAAGGAGGTAAAAATATATGAAATTAAGAGTAGTCATAGAGCCGGATGAGGATGTCTATGTTGCTTATTGTCCTGAGTTGCCCGGATGTGTAACATATGGCAAGACTGAAGAAGAGGCACGTAAAAATATTATCGAGGCTATTGAGTTATATTTAAGGCCTTCAAAGGATGACTTGGCAAAGGATGCAAAAGTTTTTGAGGTTGCTGTTTAATGGGGCAAAGGCAGCCACGCGTGATGCTGATGAGATTATCCGAGTCTTAAAATCTCTTGGTTTTGAAAAAGTAGACCAGTCCGGGAGTCATCAAAAGTGGAAACATCCTTTAACAGGCAGACAAACGATAGTAGCTTATCACTCCGGGGACATTATCAGACCAAAAACGTTCAAAAGAATTCTCGAAGGCGCAGGATTAACGGTAGATGACTTTATTAGAATCAAAATGAAACTTTGAAGCGGAGGCAAGGAACATGAAAGCAGCCAGTGATAAAACATTACTCGCCGATGCAGTCGCTGAATTAATAGAGGCGCTTCACCAAAAATATCCCGGCATAAAGACAAAACCACCCCCCCCTATTGAAGATGAGGACTTTACAATAGAAGTTGAGGTTCCATCCCAGCTTTCGCTTGAAGAAGTCGAATCTGAATGTCATAAAGAATGTATCAGGCTTGAAGATAAATACGATATTTATATACTGCCGCTGGTCAAGCAGAAAGCGGCATAAGATAAT
>JAGVGM010000179.1 GCA_020057065.1 Thermodesulfovibrionia bacterium | reverse complement strand
TGGTTTCTTAACCTTGTGGGTGATATTTTATATCGCCACAAACCTTTTAACCAGAAGGGGTTTTTCTTTTTTGCCCGGTTCTAAATCTGTTTTAGGGTAATATCTCGGATGTTACAAAAATAACTTTAGCTCGTCTATTCAAGCAATTGCCATTCGGCATAGCCTTCTTTACGATACTGAAGTCTTTTCCCCTTTAAAATTATTTCACTTGCTTCAGTATGGGTTTTTACAGTTATGTAGGTCCTGACAAGGTTTGCAATAGTGGCTTTCTGAATTGCCGTTTTAATTTATTTCTTGAACAATTATGATTTTTTGGATATTATTTCATCATCATCATATTATAAGGGAATTGTTTGGATCAGAAAGGATAAAGCAATGTATAACCTTGTAAGCTTTGCAGGTATATTCATCCTCATGACAGTGGCCTGGTTACTTTCAAGCGACCGTAAGGTCATTAACTGGCGTGTTATCTTCTGGGGAACTGTACTGCAGATGATATTTGCGCTTTTTATTTTTGTCATTCCGGCGGGCTCAAAAACATTTCTTCTCGTAAATGACGCTGTCGTAAAGGTCCTGGACAGCGCAACTGCAGGAGTCAGGTTTCTTTTTGGAAGACTCGCTCTCCCGCCAGGGACCAAAAATGAAATGGGAGAGGAGTCCCTCGGATTCATTCTGGCATTTCAGGCGCTCCCTACGATAATATTCTTTGCGAGTTTTATGGGCGTTCTTTATTACATTGGGATCATGCCATGGCTGATAAAAATATTTTCAAAGACATTTGCAAGACTAATGAGAATAAGCGGGGCTGAATCCCTCAGTGTTTCAAGTAACATATTTGTCGGCGTTGAAGCTAATATGACTGTGCTTCCATACCTCGATAAGATGACCCGGTCGGAGTTCTGCACTATCCTTGCAGCCGGAATGTCAACAACTGCATCAAGCGTTCTTGCGCTCTATGTATTTATCCTGCGGAAAAATTTTCCGACAATAGCAGGACATCTTGTATCTGCATCCATAATCTCGGCTATCGGCGCAATTGTAATGTCAAAACTTATTATGCCTGAGACCGAAAAACCTGCGACTATGGGATTAGATATAACACCTTACTACCAGAAGGAATCTTCCGTCATGGAAGCAATTATTAACAACGCAAATGATGGACTTAAAATGGTAGCAGGCATTGTGGCTTTGCTTCTGGCATTTCTCGGCATCGTAGCTCTTGCGGATTTCCTTGTAGGAAGTATGGGCGTCAGGCTGAATAATCTAACCGGTATCCAGATGGACTGGACTTTGAAGGGACTTTTGGGTTATCTGTGTTATCCCTTCACACTAATAATAGGGGTCCCGTTTTCAGACGCCTTTGAAATATCTAAACTCATTGGTGAAAGGGCTGTACTCACGGAAGTGAAATCATATCAGGACCTTGCTGTGCTCCTTTCTTCCGGCGCACTTCATGACCCGCGTTCCGCTGTATTGGCAGCATATGCGCTCAACGGTTTTGCACACTTCGCTTCACTTGCAATATTCGTCGGCGGCACGGCAGCTCTTGTGCCAAAAAGGAGCAGAGATATATCGGCAGTCGGCTTCAGGGCGCTTATAGCCGCTACCCTCGCCTGCTTCATGACAGCCGCAATTGCGGGCACTTTTTTTAATGGAGGATCAATATTGTTAGGAAAATGAACAGAGCATACGATGTGGTTATAGTCGGCGGGGGTCCTGCAGGCTCCACAGCCGGATATCTTTTGAGCAAATCCGGATTCAAGGTTTTGCTGATCGACAAGAGCACCTTCCCGAGACACAAACTGTGCGGGGGGTGTATTACAGATAAAACAGTAAAACTCCTGGAACGCGTATTTGGAGTGACTGCAGACGACCTGAAAAAAAATGGCGTTATCAATTTTGAATCCAGCCGTTATGAAATTTTCTGTAAAGATAAATTACTGTCAAAAAGAGACTCGCCTGCCCCTTTTTATTTTGTTGAGAGATACATATATGACAATTTTTTCCTCAGGAAAGCGCAGCAGGCCGGGACAGAAGTAATTGAAGGAGAACGATGTACATCTTTCGACATATCGGGCAGCAAGGTTACTACCTCAACAGGACGTATGTTTGAGGCAAAAGTTATTATCGGAGCAGATGGATTTAACAGCATTGTCAGACAAAGTTTTACGGGTTTTGACCAACGAAAATGGAATGAAAACCTCGCTGTAGCTTTGGAGATTTTTGTAAATCGTTGTGACGTTAAGAGACAAATAGATTGTCCCACACTTTTTTTTGATTTTATTGAATTCGGGTATGCCTGGATATTTCCCAATAAAGATCGACTGACAATTGGTATGTGTGGTCTTAATAAAATAAACAGAAAAACGATCCTTCGGTCTTTTAATAATTTTTTAACTGCTGTTGGATTCCGGGATTTAGAAAATTTAAAATCTTATGGTTACTATGTCCCTTATGGTAATTTTCTCCTCAAGCCGGTTTATAAGAATGCTCTGCTCTTGGGAGATGCAGCTGGATTTGCCGACCCATTGCTGGGTGAGGGAGTCTTTTTTTCACAAAGAAGTGCAGAACTCGCTTCTCAGGTAATAATGGAGGCTTTTGAAAATTATAAAAATGCGGAAGGATTTCATTCTTACATAGAAACAAAATATGTTGATGCACTTCAAAAAAACATTTATGAAGAACTTGCGTATGCCAATAAAATCAGAAACGTTATCTTTTTATATCTGAGTAAGTTCCGATACTATCCACTTAAAATAGCAATGGACCTGTTCGGAGACAAAGCTATAGAGGCCATACATGGCATCAGGTCGTACAGGTGGCTTAGAAAACTGCAATAATCAAATTCAATAGATTTTTTATTGAATAGTTTCTTCTGATGGTAAGGAGGCGTCAGTAAGGTTCAAGCCATTAAGACCCTGAAGTCTTTTAGCTCCTATAAACCTCTTAACATAATACGATGTATTGAAGCTGTCAATGGTCACTTTTCTGGCAAGCGATGAAGCGTGTATGAAAAGATTATTGCCGAGATAAATGCCTACGTGGGAAGGGAATGATGCATATGTACGGAAAAAAACAAGATCGCCTATAGATAGGTTTTCTTTATTTACAGATACGCCCTGCTTAAATTGCTCACGTGCGCTTCTGGGGAGCTGTATCCCGATAAAACTGAACACTTTCTGAACATATCCCGAGCAATCCGTGCTTTTAAGGGAGTTGCTGCCGAATTTGTATGGAATTCCTATCGTCTGCTGGGCCACAAACATTAAAAGTTCCTTTAATTTGCTATGCTGGGCCACAGGCGCGTCGCTTGTCTCCCCGGGTTCTCCGGTATTAACAGGACCAGGATCATTCTGTGTTATTACCTGGAGGGCCGCTTCAGTTTCGATTACCGGAGGCTGTGATTCAACAAGCAGCTTCTGCGCAAGTTTTAATTTACTGGATCTTAAATTATTAAGTTTTTTTAGTTCATTTACAGTGATAGAATATTTTTTTGCTATCCTCCAGAGCGAATCCCCTTCCCTGACCTCATGAGTTCGTGGTTCCGTCCTGCCGGATATTTGAGGATTGGCATTAAATTTTGATAAATCATCGCTTATATTTTTATTCTGAATGTTTTCTGAAACTACACTGTTTGCCGGGGATGATTCTTCCCTGCCGGATCTCCTTGAGGGAATTATCAATTTAGTGCCTAAGGCTAATTTATCAGATGCAAGCCCATTTACTTCGGTGATAGCGCCTATATCTGTCTTAAACCGTTTAGATATCTTATAGAGGCTGTCTCCCTTTTTAACTATATATGTCTTGTCAGCCCAGGAATTAGAACCCATTCCCGCAAGAATGAAGGAGACCGCAAATAAAAAACACCATCCCATTTTGTAAAATTTTTCCATATTAGCTTCAAATTATAAACAAATTAATCGAAAATATCAACAATAGCTATACACCCAAATCCCGATTTAGAAAACTGAAACACATTTTTTACAAGGCATCGAGACTGATTTTCTAATCTATTGAGTCATTATCGTGGTCAAAGGTTGCTG
>JAGVGM010000357.1 GCA_020057065.1 Thermodesulfovibrionia bacterium | reverse complement strand
TATCCCTTCAAGAACACGGATGTATGTCTATGATGATATTGACAGGCTTATTGAGGCCAACAGCCAGATGTACGGCGGTAATATGGTATATCAGTATGATAAGATCGGCAACATGCTCTATAATTGCAGAAAAGGGTATTATGAATACGATTCCGACCATCCTCATGCGGTAAAGAGGATCAAAATAAACGGTGAAACAGTTGAGAGTTATAACTATGATCCTAACGGCAATATGTATGCAGGGGGAAACAGGGACTTGATCTATGATTACGACAACAGACCGACAACGATTACATCTGGAGGGAATACAGTTGATTCAGTATATGACGCCTTCGGCAGCAGGGTTACAAAAACGGTTGCCGGTCAGGGGATGACGAAATACATCGGACAGATGTATGAATGCACGGGAGGCGTGTGTACAAAGTACATCTTTGCAGGTACAAAGAGGATAGCGCAGGTAAAAGGCGCTGACACTTACTACTATCATACAGACCATCTTGAAAGCAGTACTGTGATTACGGACCAAGATGGGAATAAAGTAGAAGAGCTGCTCTATTACCCGTTTGGAGAGAGGCTTTCAGATACAGGATCGGCAAACGTGAAATATAAATATGCAGGGCATGAGTTTGATTCGGAGACGGAGTTAATTTACATGGGAGCACGATACTATGACCCGAAGCTTGCTCGCTTTATCAGCGCAGATACGATCGTGCCGCTTCCGTTCTATCCGCAAAGTCTGAATCGTTTTTCATACACATATAATAATCCGATTGTGCTTAGAGAGTTGGATGGGCATGATTCCACGGGAGTAGCTCAATTCACTAGTCCTTCCAGTCCTTCCTATTATTCTCCATCTGCGCCGACAAATCCGTCTGCCATTGGTACGGCAACGAATAATGCTCTTCCTCCAGCGCCTGTAGGAGAGTCCGCCGGAGCAACGACGGACAATGACGGGACACAAGAAGGCGGTGGGGGTGACACTGGTGGAAACTCGAAGAATATTCCACAGGTAAATCCTAATCAAAATAATAACCAGGCAGCCAAAGATTTACAAGTGAATTGCGAGGGTCAAGCACGTGTTCTTGAAGGTAATACTGATTTAATTGGAAAGGAGGGAGCTTTTAAAGATGTACCTGTAACGAAAGATTCTGCAGCCATAATACCTGAGCAATTTGGTTTAAATAAATCTGATCTTAAACCCTATGCTGATCAAATCAAGGGATCAGTTGACGGTAAAGATCTTTTTAACGGAGTTACGGACGTCATAGGAGGTAAATCACCTATCCCAAACGTAAATGTTCGGACTGCATTACAAACTTTAAATCCAGGTTCGTTTATTGTTGAAGTTGTGGGTTCTCGTGATTTGGGAACTGTTAATATTAACTTAACAGTTCCGGCGAATCTAAACTGTCCAACAGGAACTAAGAGGAAGTAATTATGATACGAAAGAAAATAAAAATAGTCACTTTGATTTTTATAGGAATAGTATTGTTTTTGAGCGTTGGATATTGTAATGCTGAGAAAGAGAAGAAATGGCCTGTAGTAGCAAAGCTTGAAAAGAGTGTATATTTTGAAGATGCTCACAAAGCAGAGGCAAAATTTACAATTGTAGGAGATGATGGGAAACCATTATATCTTATTGAGTGTCATACTTGGGAATATGAAAAAGACCCCGATTTTGACTATTCCGGCGACTTCGAATGTCGTCTTACCTCATTATATTCCCCAAATTACTATAGTACTTTGTTTACTTATAATCCAAAAGCAACTCGGGATTGGGAAAGCCGGGCTCGTTTTTTAGTAGAAGAACTACAAGGCAAATGCGGTGATTATCCCGAATATGGACGAGTTCGACACTTCCGCTTACGGGGGATGAAGATTACGCTATCCATAAATGATCTAAAGATAAAAGCCAATGCTGATCATGCTATAAAAAAGGAAAGCCCACAGATACAATCATTTCGCTTTGATCTTTTAGTTGAGCCAGATCCTGCCGCGCTATCTGAAATTGCTGAACCAGTGCCATATGCCGAGCCTCCACGTGTGCATCCAGAGGATAAAAATGATATGTCACGTAATTGCGAAACCGTTATATTAAGAGGAAAATGAAGCGTTGCAAAAGGGGGGCGGGGCAGTTGAGATCGTCACTTACTTTCCCTTTCTCACTCTCTCGATGAACGATTTCACATCGATGATTTTGATGTGATGAAAGTGTTTGAGGTTACGGAGGTGTAATAATAGTTATCCCACAAATACACTTAACGCAACGGGAATATACTCTAATACATATGGAGGTAAGAAGAGATGAAAAAAATAATTATTATATATTTATTGTTAATTCCTTTGCTTGTTTTTGCTGCAGATAAATGTGAGCATGTTGAATATGTAAAATATGTCGCTGATTATTTGGGTCAATTAGAAAAAAACAAAACCCTCGTTTTTTACAGCGAATATGAATATTATGACAGCGATAAATCAAAAGACATTATAGTTGGATTAATCATAGAGTTAGGCAAAACAAATGGTTTGTTAATTGAAAAGCACAATTGTTTTATCGGTAATCCAAGTTCTATTTTATATTCCGATAAGGATAATGAATTAGTACTTGAAGAGACTCATGGGGGAGTTTACTCATACGAACGAGCTGAGAAGTTACTTAAGAATTTTACAGGTAAGAAATTTGTTTTGCTAAAACCAACGGCACTTAGAGGGGAGTTGGAAAAGTGAATGAAGCAAAAGGGGGCGGGGCAGTTGAGATCGTCTCTTACTTTTTCTTTCTCACCTTCTCGACAAACGATTTCACATCGATGATCTTGATATTGTAAAAAAAGAACGGGGTCGCCCTTGACTATGTACGGCTTTTGCCAGAAATAAATGATAATAAATTGACATTGGTCTATATAGGAAGATAGGGACTTTGTTGACTACTTGAACTTACTTAGCAGTGAATAAATAAACTGAAGGAATCAAGAACGTCCCATATGATACTGGTATGATATTCTGAATAATCTTGAAACAGTATTAGATGTAAACTGCAATCAGACGGACATCACGTATGATTATTATACACCAATCCTAAAGGCAGATTGACGACATTAATTGATTTATCGGGCACTACGAAGTCTTACTACGACTCAATGGGGCAGATTGCCGAGACGATTAAATCGAATAGGGTCGGATACCTATACGACGCAGACACAATATGATCCGTTGGGAAGGGTGAAGAAGATAATATATCCTGACTTAACAGCAGTTGATTACACTTATAACGGTAACGGAAATATCAAGGATATTAAGTCCGGCGCAACGACTTACGCGGATTACAACAGCTATACAGCCGTAGGCGATCCGTTGTCAATAGATTACGGCAATGATAAAGTGAACTCAACGTATCAGTACATTCCACAGAACAACCGTTTATATTCATTGAGAACAGACAGCGCAACTCAGGGCGGGCTTATCAATATCTCATACAATTACGACAATGTTGGAAATATAAGAATAATATCCGACTCTGTAACTCCCTCAAGAACACGGATGTATACATATGACGACCTAGACAGACTTATCGCGGCTGGCAGCCAGTTGTACGGCGGTTACCTGTTATACCAGTATGATAAAATCGGCAATATGACTTATAATTGCAGGAAAGGAAATTATGAATATGACTCCGATCATCCTCATGCGGTAAAGAGGATCAAAATAAACGGGGGAACGGTCGAGAGTTATATCTACGACGCCAACGGCAATATGACATCAGGTGGGAATAGGTCGCTGACTTATGATTACGATAACAGGCCTACGAGTATAATATATAACGGTAATGCAACAGTTAGTGTGTATGACGCCTCCGGCAACAGGGTTCAGAAGATGATTTCAGCCCCTTCGCAGAATATTACCAAATACATTGGACAGCTTTATGAATGTAATGGAGGTCAGTGCACAAAGTACATCTTTGCAGGTATGAAGAGAATAGCGCAAATAAAAGGCGCTGACCTTATTACTTTCATACAGACCATCTAGAGAGCAGTACTGTAATAACGGATCAGAATGGAAACAAGATTGAGGAGCTGCTCTATTATCCGTTTGGGGAAATATTGTCAGATTCAAGTCCGACAAAAGTAAGGTACAAATTCAATGGTCATGAATTTGATGCAGAGACGGGGTTGATCTATATGGGAGCAAGATACTATGATCCCAAGCTTGCACGATTCGTCAGCGCTGATACAATAGTGCCATTGCCATTCTATCCACAGAGCTTAAATCGTTACTCATTTACGCTAAACAATCCGATTGTGATAAGAGAACTTAACGGACATTGCTTTGCCGGGCCGTCATCTCCTCCATCAGGTTTTTGGGCTTCTGTAGGCTCGGCATTGTCAAGTATTGGCCATGCTATAGGAAGTTTTGCTGGAACAGCAATTACAACCGTCGCCAATTTTATTGGAGGAGCTATAGCAACTGCAGCTGGTTTTGTAACTGGAGTTGTTACAGGCTTTAATACTGATGCAATGACAAGTGTCGCAGACTCAATAATGGGTGGCGCTAACGGTTTTGCAGTAGCAATTGGAGGGGCAGTTATCAAGCAATCACCTATAGATGTCGTTGGTGGTACTGCCGATGCAAGCGGTAAGGAATCAAATAATAGAAGATTAATTAAAGCAAGTATTGATGGTGTACAAATAAAATATAAGAATGATGCTGAACATCCTATAGATACTGCTCTTGCAGTAAGATTTGAAGATGCTGTGAGTTTAACCAAACAAAATAACCCTGATCTTATTAGCTTATTAATATCTGCTACTACAAATGACCACGAACCTCCAAGTCTTCATGTGGAAGGATATGCTATAGACATTTCAAGAGTTAATGGTCTTTATATTGGAGGGAGTTATGGCAACAACTCATTAGTAACAGCTATTGTTCAAGGTCTTCAGACAAACTTTAGTGGTGCGTATGAAAACTATGGTCCAGCTATGATGATAGGAGGACGCAATCCACAGTCACAATCTTTAATCAATTCTCATCAGAATCATATTCACTTTTCGATAAAATGAGGTAGATTATGACAAAAATAGCAAAAATAATAGTAACTACAGTAACAATATTTGCGGTATTGTATCCCTATGTAAGCATAGCAGAAAATGCAGATATAGGAATAAACTTCTTAAAATATTATGGTTATTTTAAGGGGACGAAAAATGTTGAATACTTTATAGATGAAAAAAAGGTACCAGTTAAAGAAGGAGAAATATTAAGACATGAATTTAATGTATTTAATGATGTTGAGGGTGTCATTACTGACCTCATGGATGTAGAGGTTATGGTATCTAACGTCGGTAAAAAGCCGATGACAGATATAGAAGTCACGCTTTCTATATCTCCCAAAATAGGTTATTTTGTATATATCCAAGATGCTCCTGATGAAAAGATATGGGGCATTAAAGAGACAGAACGTACTGCAGAGTGGTTTGTCCCTATCATTCTCACAGTGAATAAAATAGAAAAATTAAATGCCGAGTCATCAACAAAAGTTGTATTTGAAAAAATTGAATTAAAAAAGATTATTAATGAATACCGGAAAAAAGACTTGTGGCCTACTGAGTTTAAATTTGAGATTAGTATTGAACCTCAGTGGCCGGAGGTGAGTTTTCGTAATAATACTATATTCAGATTATTAAAAATTCCGGTACCAGTATATTAATTAAAATAGAAAAGAAAAAGGGGTCAGTTCTCGACAGCCTGTTGAAAAACTCTCCTGAGGGGAACGGGGTCAAACCTACAAAATACATTAACCCGGGTCAAATGGGGTCTATAATAAAAAATTAGAATAAAAATAAGATAAGAAGAAAAGCAGCCTGCTTTATGGGATAAGATAAACAAATGGCAATGGGAGCATCTGTGGCTACTGGGGTCCGTCAATGACAGTGACTCGGTTTGAACTGCCGGGTGCTCCCAGCTAATACCCTGTCTAATGGGAAGATGCCTATCAGTGGCTATTATAGACGGGAATAATGGTATTGGCAGAGCCATAAAACATCTCAAACATAAAGGAGGGAAGAAAGATTGAAGAATATATCCGGAGGGATTGATGTAGGCAGTGAGCAGCACCATGTAATAATCATGAATGATAAAGAGGAAATATTGTATTGTTGAACGTTGGGGACGTTCTTAAATTCGTTAACTTTTGAAGATAAATACAGGTTCTTTACTAAAGGAACTATCAGCAACTATAATCACATAGCAATAAGTAAATCTTGAATCACAGGTCATAAAAGGGGACATGGATAAATGCCAAGGCAGGCAAGGAAAGATGCGCCGAAAATTCTCTTGTTAAGAGGACCCTTTAATAACCTTCACCATTATATCCCCAAATCCGGGCATGCCGGTGAAGGGGGAAATGTTGTCAGGATCGCAGCATTAGGAACTTTGGGGACGTTCTTAATTTCGTTTACTTTTGTTGACTCAACATATAAGGAAAGAAGAAAAAAGCCCTACGGCAACGCTTATTCAATGGAATGAGACATATTTTGACGGGCTTGAAAGGACGAGAACTGAAAAGCAGGGCGGCCCTAACGCAAGGACGGTTATTACAGATACCGGCTATAATGAGAAAGGGCTTGTCGACACTAAGACCTATCCTTATTTTGATGGGGACACTCCTTATAACATATATTACTTTTATGACCCTGTAGACAGACTTGAATACACATACAACCCCGACAACACATCTTCTTCAATAGCCTATGAGAGGGGCTGGATCACCTACGTAGACGCCAATAACCACATGAAAGCACAGAAGAAGGATATATATAACAGGAATGTGACAGTTGAAGAATACATGGGGAATTCTCCTGCGACTTATGCCCTTTATACAACTACAACTTACTGGTATGACGTCTTGAATAATCTTAAAACTGTCGTAGACGCAAAAGGCAATCAGACGGATATCACGTATGATTCCTTATCAAGAAAGATCGCAATGGATGATCCGGACATGGGCAACTGGATATATCAGTACGACGCCAACGGGAATCTCATCTCACAGACGGATGCAAAAGTGCAGACAATAACATTTACCTATGATGCACTGAACAGGGTCACAAAAAAAGACTATCCGACAGGTACGGATGTTATTTATACATATGACGAAACATTGTACACCAATCCCAAAGGCAGGCTGACTACCTTAACCGATTCCTCAGGCACAACAAAATCCAACTATGATTCAATGGGACAGATCACGAGTTCTATCAAGACAATAGCATCCGACGGTTCGACCTATACAACACAAACCCAATATGATTCACTTGGAAGGGTAACAAAGATAATCTATCCCGACAGCGCACAGGTTGATTACGCATATGACGGCAATGGGAATATCAGGGATATTAAGTCCGGAGCAACAACTTACGCAGATTACAACAGCTATACAGCCGTTGGTGATCCCCTGTCAATAGATTATGGCAACGATAAAGTGAACTCAATATATCAGTACATTCCTCAGAACAACAGATTGTTTTCACTGACCACAAACAGTGCAACACAGGGCGGACTTATCAATATTTCTTACAATTATGATAATGCAGGGAATATAAGATTGATATCCGACAATATTATCCCTTCAAGAACACGGATGTATGTCTATGATGATATTGACAGGCTTATTGAGGCCAACAGCCAGATGTACGGCGGTAATATGG
>JAGVGM010000308.1 GCA_020057065.1 Thermodesulfovibrionia bacterium | reverse complement strand
TAAAAAAGAGGCAAACAATCTTGGGCATGTTGCAAAACTGCTGCATAACATGATACATCCCGGGTGCGGGAAGAACTGTGTGCGGCCTGCATATCTCCAATTTGCGCAGCCGGACATAATGGAGGCTATCAAAAGCTGCGCTCATGACGGAGCAAGGAAAATTATCATTCACCCGTATTTTTTAATGAGCGGTATGCATGTGACATCAGATATACCGGGGATAATAAAAGAAGCTGGAGAGGCGTTTCCTGATGTGGAATTTATTTACACCGAGCCTCTCGGCATTCACAGCAAGCTGGCTCAGATCGTACAGGAGAGGATTCAGGCGGCGCCGGGTTTAAAACCGGAAGAGATAGAGAAGAAGAGCTTCGAGATAATCTCTGAAGAGATTGACTTGAGCGATGTGCCATCAGAGAGATTACCGATTATAAAACGCGTGATACATTCGACCGCTGATTTTGAATTCAGACATAGTCTCGTGTTTCATCCTGATGCAATTAAGACCGGCCTCGCCGCTATCAAAGCTGGAAAAGATATCCTTACTGACATCGAAATGGTTAAGGCTGGGATAAACAAAAAACTGTTATCGAGATGGGGCGGGAAGGTTGTTTGTAATCTACAGCAGACAGCAGTCAGCAGTCAGCAGTCAGCAGACAAAACAAAATCTGAAATGGGAATTGAAGCGGCGTTAAAAGAGAAGAACGACATCGGAATCATAGCTATCGGCAATGCGCCTACTGCACTGTTGAAGACCATTGAGATTTTGAATGACTCTAAACTCCGAACTCTAAACTCCGAACTCCTTGTTGTCGGCGTTCCTGTCGGCTTTGTGAAGGCGATTGAGTCAAAGGCGCTGCTTGCTGAGCAGAAGTTTCCCTTTATCACAAACCTCAGCAGAAAAGGGGGCACGCCGGTTGCCGTGGCAATTGTAAATGCGCTATTAAAAATTGCGGATGAGGAAGGGAGGTAATAGATATAAAATAAGAAGAAGTATGAAGTAAAAAGTGCAAATTAAAAAATTCAAGGGAATAAAAACGAGGAAAGGGGTGAGAATCCCCTGCTGTCCCGCAGCCGTAAAGGGAACGAAAATCCAAAAGAAGTCACTGTGCCGAATCTTCGGCATGGGAAGACGGGTGAGTAGGCAGCCCTGAGCCGGAAGACCGTTTATTCCCGCAAACCTCGATGGAAGGAGAGAAAAAGATGATAATGAAGGATCAAAAACCAAGATTTAAAATGCAAAAGTACGTACTGTTGCTTACCGCTTACTGCTTACTGCTTACCGCAGGCGAAGCTCATGCCATGCACATCTCGGAAGGCATACTCCCTTTGAGCTGGGCTGCTGTATGGTTTGCTGTCGCGATCCCTTTTGTCTGGTATGGTATGAAGAGGCTCAGAGAGCTTTCAAAGATTGACCTCTCATTCAAACCACTTGTGGGGCTCATGGCTGCCATAGTCTTTGTCATATCGTTAATGCCGATACCAGTGCCGACCGCGGGAACATGTTCGCATCCGGGCGGCACGGCTATTCCGGCAATACTCCTCGGCCCTTCGGTCACTGTTTTGATAACCGGCGTTGCGCTTCTCATTCAGGCGCTCTTTTTTGCGCACGGAGGACTCACAACATGGGGAGCGGATGTTGTATCAATGGGCATAATGGGTGCCTTTGCAGGCGTTGGGATATTTAAGCTCCTGAGGAAATTTAATGCCGGCCTTGCAGTGTCCGCATTCTTTGCGGGAATGATCTCCGACTGGGCGATCTATTTCACAACATCTGTTGAGCTTGCAGCGGGCATCAGGGGAGATGAACCTTTCTGGCCGCTGTTTACAAAGATACTCATTGCGTTTATACCCACGCAGTTGCCGCTTGGCGTAGTCGAGGGCGCAATGACTGCTGGCATGGTCAAACTGCTCTTTAAGAGGCGGGCCGACCTGCTGGTAAAATTCGGCGTGATAAAGGCAGAGGAGGCTACGTTATGAAATTTCAAATTTCAAATTTCAAATTTCAAATCTTGTTGACTTTCTGTTTACTGTTTACTGTTCACTGTTCACTGGTCACTACCGCCCTCGCCGCAGGCTGGTCCGGCGTGGATGAGTCTGTTGTGGAGAAGTACGCAAAGGAGCACGGCAGGGAGGCAAAGGAGCCGCTGATAAACACGGACCAGGGAGACCTGCTTTTGTTTATGTTTCTGACAGGCGGCGTCATAGGCGGATTTGCTGCCGGTTACTACTGGAGAACGCTGATGGAAGATAGAACAAAGACAGCAGAAAACAGAGCACAGATAACAGACAGAGGAGAAGGCTAATGGCACAGTGTGAATGCTTTTCCGAACATTTCAGTAAGGGGCATTTCCTTTCAGGCATAGACGCAAGGGTCAAGCTGCTTGTGGCGCTGGCCCTTCTGCTTATGGTGCTCAGCTATAAGGGAATCTTTTTCCCAATGCTTGTGTCCTGCGGGGCCTTCATGCTCTGCGCAAAAATGCGTATACCCGTTAAGATGTTGTTTGTGCGGATGGCGCAGCCTTTACTCATCGCTTCTGTTGTGCTGCTTTTGAAATTCCTCTTTACCGGGGAAGATGTCATGTTCTCTCTTAATTTCATGGGAATGGAATTGTCCGGTCACAAGGACGGTCTCATGGAGGGTATCAGGATAACAGCGAGAATCCTTGGCGGGGTTTCACTTGTAATCGCACTTGGGTTTGCAACGCCGTTTATCGAGTTTGTTGCAGCGCTCTCATGGCTGCGCGTACCCCGGCCTTTTATTGAGATCATGATGTATGCCTACAGGTATTTATTCGTCTTGCTTGAGGACGCTGAAACTATCTACAGCGCCCAGAAGAACCGGCTTGGATATAGCGGGATCAGAAAGGGGCTGAATTCCTTTGGGATATTGACAGGCTCACTTGTTCTGCGTGGTTTTGAGCAAAGCCAAAAGACGGCTGATGCGATGATCCAGAGGGGCTACACCGGCGATATGCCTAAGTTAAAAAATCAGCCCTTAAAGGCCGCTGAACTTGCCATTGCCTTTATAGTAGTGATTATCGGAGGGGCGGCATGGATGATATGAAAAGTAGTCAGGAGTCAGCGGTCAGCAGTCAGGACATAGCGTGCACCTCTGCTTTTTCAGTTAAGAACGTTTCCTACAAATATCCGGATGGAACGCATGCGCTTTCAGGCATAAATCTTGAGGTGAAAAAGGGAGCGTTTGTCGGACTGTTAGGGGCCAATGGTTCCGGCAAGACAACCCTGCTTCGGGCGATGGACAAGCTGCTCAAGGGGGTTGACGGCACTATCCTCTTAAGCGAAATTGATATCAATACCCTGTCGCCAAAGGAGATATACAAAAAGGTTGGGCTTGTATTTCAAAATCCGGACGACCAGCTCTTCGCGTCTACGCTCTTTGAGGACGTGGCATTCGGCCCGGTGAATATGGGCTTTAACGCAAAAGAAGTCGAGAGGCGTGTGCTGAATGCATTGGAGGAGGTTGAACTTTCAGGGCTTGAGAAAAAGTCCGTTCACAATCTGAGCTTCGGTCAGAGAAAGCGCGCGTGCATTGCCGGGCTTTTGGCAATGGGGCATGAAACGCTCCTGCTTGATGAGCCTACCGCCGGGCTTGATCCCATGGGCGAGTACAGGATGATGAAGCTGCTTCGGAAGCTGAATAAGGAAAGCGGCGTGACGGTTGTCATGGCAACTCACAGCGTGGATCTTGTGCCGGTGTTTCTTGACAGGCTTTATATCCTTAGCAAAGGACGGATCACAAGGGGCGGCACGCCGGAAGAAGTCTTTGACGCGCCGGAAGACATGGCTAATATCAAGCTCAGGCTGCCGCATATCGCGGAACTTATCTACAGACTGAAACATGAGGATAAAGTAAAATTCGACCGTATTCCCCTCACCATCGGCGAGGCAAGACGTGAGATAATAAAGACATTGGAAGCTTCAATGGGAAAGGGTTGAAATTGGCCGGCGTGAAGAAGGGGCTGAAATCAGGATATACGACAGGCGCGTGTGCGGCAGCGGCCGCAAAGGCGGCAGCGTTAGAGTTAATGAGTTTGGAGTTAGGAGTTAAGAGTTCGGGAAAAATCAAGCAAGTTGAGATACCCTTTCCTGACGGTAGCAGACATAACTTCAAAATTCATAACTCGAAACTCATAACTCATAACTCTCAACTTATTGCACAGGCTTCAGTTATCAAAGATGCCGGTGATGATCCTGATGTGACGCATGGGTCTGAGATAAAGGCGGAAGTCAGATTTTTAGAACAGCAGAGCAGCAGAGCAGCAGAGCAACAGGATAAAGACAAAGATACTTCTGCACTTCTGCACTTCTGCACTTCTGCGCTGCTAATCAAGGGCGGCAAAGGAGTCGGCATGGTCACAAAGCCAGGTCTTTCCATTCCTGTTGGTGAGCCGGCAATAAATCCTGTGCCGAGGAGGATGATAACAGAGGCGGTGTTAGAAGCAATGAATCAGCAGTCAGCAGTCAGCGGTCAGCGTGTTTTGGAAATAACCATTTCAGTTACTGATGGCGAGGAATTGGCAAAAAAGACACTGAATTCCAGGCTCGGTATTCTCGGCGGAATCTCAATACTCGGCACCACAGGTATTGTAAAACCTGTATCAACCGAGGCATGGACAGCAACCATAACTTCATCAATGGATGTGGCAAAGGCAGCGGGAATTAAAGAGATAGTGCTTTCTGCTGGAAGAACGTCTGAAAAGGCGCATATGAAAAAATACAATCTGCCGGAGGAGTCCTATGTGCTCATGGGCGACTATCTTGAATATTCTTTGCAGGAAGCAAAAAAACACGGGTTCAAAAAAGTCAGTCTCTGTACACAATGGGCCAAGATGCTCAAGATCGCCATGGCAACGCCCCAGACACATGTCAGATTCGGAGCTATAGATATAAAAAAAGCTGTGCGGTTTCTGCATGCAGCCGGAATTAATATCCCGGATCGGGAATACAATACTGCCCGGGAAATATTTGATTATGTCAATCCGGAATTATTTCAAAAAATATGCGATGCAGCCGGAAAATATGCTGAAGATGTTGCTATGATTCCTGTCAGCGCCAAACTCGTATCTTACACAGGAGAGATAATAGCAGGAAATGAGTAAATTGTTTGTTATAGGAATAGGGTACAAACCTTTGGGAAAAAAGGCGCTGGAGATAATCCGGAGATCAGAGATTATTCTTGCAAACGACAGGCTACTTGAAGTCCTGAAGGAATATGAGGAATTCGATGATATCAAGAAGAGGCTCAGGATAATCAATAATGTCTATGAGACAATAGATTTCATTAAATCCGAAATGCAAAATCCAAAATCCAAAAGCATCACACTTCTTGCTTCCGGCGACCCTCTTTTCTTCGGCATCGGCAGAATGGTTGTTAAAGAGTTTGATAAAGAAGAGGTGGAGATACTGCCCGACCTGTCGAGCATTCAGGTGGCCTTTGCAAGGATAAAGGAGCCGTGGAGCGGAGCATTCCTTATGAGTCTCCACGGCGGCACGGATACAGAGAAGAGAAGAAGTCTCGAATATGAGATTGCGGATATACCGGAGCTTTTAGAGAAACACGACAAGATCGGGATACTGACAGATAAGATTAATGATCCTTCAGTAATAGCAAATAAGCTGTCAGCACTCAGCTATCAGTTTTCAGATTTGAAAATGTTTGTTTGCGAAAGGCTCGGCTATCCTGATGAAAAAATTACAGAGGGTGCGCCGGAAGAGATTGCACCAGGAGCTTTCGAGCATCCGAATGTAGTGATAATAGTACGGAAGAGCAGAAGTGCAGAAGAACGGAAGTCGAGAATTTCCGGGCTGGTCTTCGGACTGAGAGAAGATGAGATCCAACATTCAAAGGGCATGATCACCAAGGATGAAACAAGGGCGGTGACAATTCATAAGCTAAGGCTTCCTGAGACCGGAATCCTGTGGGATATCGGAGCAGGTTCGGGTTCCATATCAATAGAAGCGGCAAGGCTTTGTCCTAAGTTAAAAGTCATTGCCATTGAGAAGAATGAGGAGCAGATAAAGCATCTTGAAAATAACAAGGGGACTTTCAACATATGCAATCTTCGTGTCATAAAAGGCGAAGCGCCTCAGGCATTCAACGACCTTCCAGCGCCTGACAGGGTTTTCATTGGAGGAAGCGGGGGCACGTTGAATGAAATTGTGCATTCAATATCTGAAAAAATGCGGGAGGGTATTGTGGTTATCAATGCAGTAACAATTGAAACGCTGAACAGCGCGGTGAAATGCCTTGAAGAGAATGGTTTTCGGGTTGATGTGACAGAAATTTCTGTTGCAAAATCAAAGATGATTAATCAGAAAAGGCATATGAGAGCTCTTAATCCGATCTTTATTGTTAAAGGGGAGAAATAGATGCCGGGTATTTTAAATGTTATAGGAGTTGGGCCGGGCGATCCTGAGCTGCTGACACTCAAGGCGGTAAAGATCATTAAGGCATCACCGGTGCTGTGCGTTCCAAAAGGACGTGAAGAGGGAAGCAGCCTTGCTCTGTCAATCGTTGAAAAGGCGGTTGATCTTAAAGGCAAGGAGATTATAGAATCTCATTTCCCCATGAGGAAGACTATGAAAAAACGGTCAGCGGTCAGCGGTCAGCGGCCGGATAAAGATGATTCAGAGCTTGATGCCAAGTGGGATGAAACCGCAAAAGCCATTCTGGACAGATTGAGAATGGATATAGACGTTGCCTTTCTTACTCTCGGCGATCCGGCTATCTACAGTACCTTTTTTTATCTGTATGACAGGCTGCTTGAATTACAGCCTGATCTTAATATCAGGATAATACCCGGTGTTTCATCCGTAACCGCTGCTGCTGCAAGGGCCGGGATCTCTTTAGGACTTGGCAATGACAGGATCGCGGTTCTTCCGGCCAACTACATGGATGATCTTAAACCGGCGTTGGAATCATTTGATACAGTAGTTCTGATGAAGGTCAGCAAAGTATTCAATGAGATTGTGGACATGCTTTCCGGGATGAACCTTATTGAAAATGCTGTCTGCATTTCAAACGCGGGGATGGATGATGAGAAGATATTCAGGAATATAAAAGAGGCAGGGGAAGAGGATCTGAATTATTTCTCTACTGTAATAGTGAAAAAATGACGAAGACGAATAAAGAGAATAAAGTTTATTTTGTCGGCGCCGGACCAGGCGACCCGGAGCTTATAACCATCAAGGGCAAAAAGCTTATTGATAATGCTGATGTAGTTATTTATGCCGGAAGCCTTGTTAATCCCGCCTTGCTTGATGGGATAAAGGCGGAGATATACGATTCGTCAGGCATGACGCTTGATGAGATAACAGACGTTTTTAATATATCTGTAAAAAAGGGCCAGTCCGTTGTCAGGCTTCATACCGGCGATACATCTTTTTACAGCGCAATATCAGAACAGATAGAGAAGCTCCGTGAATTGAATATTTCATACGAGGTGATTCCCGGCGTATCTTCTGCAATGGCAGGCGCTGCGTTGTTAGGGCAGGAGCTTACAATCCCGGAGATAAGCCAGACGGTCATATTCACGCGCATTGAGGGAAAGACCCCTGTCCCTGAAACCGAGAAACTCAGCGAGCTTGCAAAACACAAAACCTCAATGGTGATATTTTTGAGCGTGGGGATGATCGAGAAAGTCAGAGATGAACTGCTTCAGGGGTATCCTGAGAATACGCCGGTCGCGGTAGTTGAGAAGGCGACATGGCCTGATGAAAAGGTCATCAGAGGAACTCTAAGCAATATTGCAGAGATAGTTAAAGAGGCGGGCATTAAGAAGACAGCATTGATCTATGTCGGCGAGGCGCTCAGGGCTTCCGAAGAACGCCTGGGCAAAGAATCAAAACTCTATCATAAAGATTTTAAACATGGGTACAGAAAGTAAAATGGAACGCAGAACGCAGGGTGCAAAGAGCAGACAACAGAAAATTAACAACGGGACGATTGTTTTTTATATTACCGGCAACGGCTTAAAGCTTGCCCGAACGCTGAAAGGTCATTTTGCCGATCTGAAAGTTGTAAAATTTAATTCAAAAACATTTACGGATAAATGGCCAACGGCAAAAAACATCATCTGCATTATGGCAACAGGAATAGTTGTGCGCGCGGTTGCTCCGCTGATTAAAGATAAAAAGATTGACCCTGCGGTTGTGGTTCTTGATGAGAAGGGCAGGTTTGCGATAAGCCTGCTGTGCGGACATCTCGGCGGAGCGAATGAACTTGCAAAAAAGGTTGCAGGCTGTCTTGGGGCAGAGGCGGTAATCACAACAGCATCCGATGTGCAGGGGAAGATCGCGCTCGACCTCTGGGCAAATGAAAAGAACCTCTATGTGGAAGATTTTGAAAAGTTAAAGAAGATAAGCGCAAGGATCGTTAACGGAAAACGGATAAAAGTGAAGATAGACGGGGCGGTTAATGCCGGGGTGATGCCGGAAGAATTTATACCCGTTGCTTCGATAAAAGAAGCCGATGTAATAATTTCGCACAGACTTATAAAGAGCAGGGCGCTATTTTTAAGACCGAAGTCGCTGTGTGTCGGCATAGGCTGCAACCGCGGAACGTCAATAGAAGAGATTGGGAAGTCGCTGAAAGGGGTCTTTATAAAAGGGAAGTTATCTTATCATTCTGTCAGAGGACTTGCCACTATTGATATTAAAAGGGATGAAGAAGGGCTTATTGAATTTGCCCGTGAAAATGGTTTTATCATTGATTTCTTCACAAAGGACGAACTGAACAAAGCAATATCCGCATACCATATTAAAGGGTCTGAAGCGGTTAAGGCAGCCACGGGGGCTGCAGCAGTTGCAGCGCCTGCCGCGATTTTAAGCGCAAAAAAAGTATGCGGCAATATTAGATTAATCAAACCAAAAGTGAAAAGGGGGAATGTAACATTAGCGATAGCAGAGGCAAAATTTACATTGTAGGTATAGGTCCGGGCAGTCTTGAACATGTAACCCCTGCGGCAAAAAAGGCGATAGGCGATGCCGGGGAAATCATAGGTTATAAGACCTACCTCGCCCTTATCCATGAGCTTATTAAAGAGAAGACAATAAGCTCTTCAGGGATGAGGCAGGAGGTTGAAAGATGCGCAAAGGCCATAGAGCTTGCCGGGGAAGGGAAGAAAGTTGCCGTTATATGCAGCGGCGATCCGGGGATTTATGCTATGGCCGGACTGGTCTTTGAGATTTTACGGGCAAAAGATATTGAGATGGATGTTGAAGTAGTCCCCGGTATTGCGGCGCTAAATGCGTCCGCCTCAAGGCTCGGCGCTCCGCTGATGCATGATTTCGCGGCAATAAGTTTGAGCGATCTGCTGACACCCTGGGAGATGATAGAGAAGAGGCTTGAAGCAGCGGCTTCGGCGGATTTTGTAATAGTCATCTATAACCCGAAAAGCAAGGGCCGGCCGGAACACATAATGAAGGCAAGGGATATTATTCTTAAGCACAGGCCTGCTCAGACACCTGTCGGAATCGTGAGAGCTGCCACAAGAAATGAAGAGGAGATCATCATAACGAATCTTGGGAATTTGCCAGGTCATAAAATAGATATGCAAAGCACGGTGATAATCGGCAATTCCATGACCTTTGCCTGGAAAGACAAGATGGTGACTCCGAGAGGGTACGGAAACAAGTACAAAATATAAATGGAAACGATCATGAAAAGTAAAATCTCCCCTCTCCCCTCTTTGCCAAAGAGGGGGACAAAATGAAAAATCAATTAAAGAAAGCTGCATTTTTGTGGGATGAATCTTTTCTATGGGGCATTATGGCTTATAAGGCGCTGAAGGGGCTTGGCCTGCCTTTTGATCTGATAAGGGCGGAGGATATAAAGAGAGGCGAGCTTGATAAATATGAGATGCTTTTTGTGCCGGGCGGATGGGCATCCAATAAGGGCAAGGCGCTTGGAGAAGCCGGAAGAAGGGCGATTCAGGATTTTACGGCAGGAGGCGGCAGTTACCTCGGTTTTTGCGGCGGCGCAGGACTGGCAACAAAGGCGGAAGGCGGCATCGGGCTGTTGAATGTAAAAAGAAGACCCACTAAAGAGAGAGTGCCGAGCTTTAGCGGCAGGATAGAGCTGAATATCAATGAGCATCCGATATGGGTGAATCAGGACTCTAATATTTTCCATGCGTGGTGGCCTTCTCAGTTTGTTCTTGAAGATAAGGAAATCAAAGTGCTTGCCGCATATGGAAAGGCGCTGCCTGACTCCTTCAGCTCAGACCTGAATGTCGGGGACACAGAAGCCAACGGCGGCTGGAAAGAGCATGAAGCGCTTTATCAGATAAATCTTGATCCGGCGAGACTGATAGGAGAGCCTGCAATAATCGAGGGCAGCTATGCAAAAGGCAAAGTGATCTTGTCACTCGTGCATTTTGATACGCCTGATGATATGAATGGAGCGGCAGTCTTAAAAAATCTTTGGACATATCTTGGAGGGTCTCAAGATAACGCAGAGGGGCGGTCGCGCGGAAGCTCAGAGGTAAACTCCAAACTTACTGCTGAACTTGAAAGAGCGATAACTCAACTCATCATATTTGGCGAGCGGAACTTTCTCTGGTTCCGAAGAAACCCTATGTTGCTGCAATGGAGACGCGGGGTAAGAGGACTTGAGTACAACACTCTTTACATAATGATCGGAGAAATTCAAAGACAGATTATGCAGTATGGGGCACAGGTCGCGGATAATGACCTTAACAAAATCAGAGGAATGCTTGTGCCTTTTATTGAAAAGGCCCAAAAACTTCTGCTGCTTGAAAGACAGGCTATGCAGAAGGGTCATATTACATATGAAAAATGTGATGATGACAGAATTAAAGAGATAAGGCTGGAGCTCTTCTCAGACTCCAAAAGTCACGGAGGGATGTTTAAAGACATTATAGATAAAGTCGATAATCTTTTATTTTTGTTATTAAAACAAGAAGAGAGGAAGTCCCTTCAACCCGACATTAAACAAATTTAACGAAAGGAGGTGAATTAATTGAAGAAGGCGAACAAAGCAAAAAAAGTTCAGGCCATCTCTTATCATATGAAGTGCGCCACGACCGCTAACGGACTGACGCATTTCGTCATGTATGGAGACGTGCCTAAAAAGAAGATGCCGTTGTAGAATTTTATTCTGCAGGGGCGTATTGCGATACGTCCTTGCAGAATGCTTAACCTGTTAGTTGATAATTTTATACTCCCCCTCAGTCCCCCTTTATTAAAGTGGGAGACTTTTTGTAGTTCCCCTCTTTGACAAAGAGGGGTTAGGGGAGATTTTTCTATAATAAAAAATAACCAAAAAGGAGATTAAACAAAAAAAATGAAAACAAATAACCGCGGACTCTCATTCTCTGATATTGATACTGACTGGAAACTGGCGCTTGATCCTGACAATATATTCTGGAGCGTACTGCCGAGGAAGAACGGTGACTTTATACTTCCCCGGAATTTGATAGACCTTTATAAAAAAGAGATGAAACATCTTGACACTGAGATGCATAACTTCAGGTTCAATGAGCCTTTGAACTGTGTATACATTGACCCTACAGACAGGTGTAATGCCAACTGCCCATACTGCTACATACCTTCAAAGATAAGACAGCAGGGGACACAGATGACGGCTGAACAACTCGATACAGTCCTCAACAAGATCGAGGACCATTTTAAGGGTGCAAAGAAAAAACCGGTAATCGTATTTCACGCTGCCGAGCCCCTGCTCGTAAAGGAGCTCCTCTTCGGCGCAATTAAGAAGTATCACAAGAAGATGCTCTTCGGCATACAGACCAATGCCCTTTTGCTCGAAAAAGAGGATGTGGATTTTATAAAGAAATATCGCGTGGGCATCGGCATTTCACTTGACGCGTCCAATGCCGAGGTCAATAACCGCTCCCGCATTTCAAGGAAGGGTGAGGGGAATTTCAAAAAAGCTGTGCAGGCTATTGACTGGTTTAAGGGGTATGAAGGCATTAATGTAATCTGTACTGTTAATAAGTACAACGTAGATAAACTTTCTGAGCACGTTGAATTTCTTCATAAGAAGAAAGTGCCGATGGTGCTTCTTAATCCTGTCCGTGTGACACAGAAGCGCTCCGACAAGGTAAAGCCTGATGACAAGGTCTTTGCACAAAACCTGATAAAGGCTGTTGAGACCGCAGTGGATCTTACAAAGAAGACCAAACAGCAGATCGTTATCGGTAACTTTGCAAACGTATTGCTGGCTATCATATCGCCGACTGCAAGGCGTATGATGTGCGACATCTCCCCCTGCGGCGGAGGCAGAACATTTCTCACTGTCACAGCGGACGGGGCAATGGTTCCATGCGGGGAATTCATCGGCTTCAAAGAGTTCTCAGGCGGAAATATTTTCAAGACATCAATCGCCAAGGCGATGGTCTCAAAGCCGTTTAAAGAGATACGGTCAAGAATGGTGGAGAATATTGAAGAATGCGATACGTGCGACTTCAGGCATATCTGCGGCTCACCCTGCCCGGCTGAAATGTATGCCCGCGGTAATATCAATAAGAAAGCGGTCTTCTGTGATTTCTATAAAGAGATAATCGTACATGCCTTTAAGATGATCGCTGAGGACAATGTAAAGTATCTGCTTCGCAAAGATTCAATGGATCAGATGGCATATGAATATCAGTATTAAGGAAGAACCCAATGAATAAATTTTACGTCGTAGGCATCGGCTACAGGCCATTGGATAAAAAAGCATCTGAAGCAGTTCACATATCGGATATTATCCTCGCCAACAAAAATCTTTTGGATATTTTCAGTAAATATAAAGAATACGAAAATGTTAAAGACAAGATCATAGTTTTAAATGGCATTCACGAGACCATGGATTATCTCAGGGCACAGATACCCACAAAAACTATTTCTCTTCTTGCGGTTGGAGATCCGATGTTCTTTGGTATCGGAAGGGTGATTACTGAAGCTTTCGATAAAGATATAGTTGAGATATTTCCTGATCTATCAAGTGTTCAGGTTGCATTCTCCCGCATAAAGGAGACATGGAGTGATGCCTTCCTCATAAGCGTTCACGGCGGGCCTGATCCTGAAAACAGGAGAAAGCTTGAATATGAGTTAAGTGATATTCCATCTCTGCTGTCAAGCCACAACAAGATCGCTATTCTTACTGATAAAGTAAATAGCCCGATAGAAATTGCTAAAGAGATCATGAAGCCATCAGCTGTCAGCTATCAGCTATCAGCTTTAAGAATGTATGTCTGTGAAAAACTTGGTTACGATGACGAAAAGATTACGGAGGGAACGCCGGAAGATATTTCTGCTCGTTCTTTTGCACATCCCAATGTAGTGATAATAAAAAGGAACGACAAATAATGACAGAAAAGGATTTGCAGTTTTTCAAGGCATGGTTCTCTGATTTTACGAAATCATTTTATTCATCCAATGAAGAGGACCAGAAAAACATTATGCTTAAAATTGAGCATACGCACAATGTTTGCAAAAATATCGTCGAAATAGCACAGGGGTCATCTTTTAGCGAAAATCAGATACGGGTTGCTGAGGCAATAGCGCTTTTTCATGATATGGGCAGATTCCCGCAGTACACCAAATATAAAACCTTCAGAGACGCTGTTTCTGTTAATCATGGCTTGCTTGGCTCAAAGATACTCATAAAGGAAAATGTTCTGTTTCCCCTTCCCCCTTATGAGCAGCAATTAATAATTCAGGCAGTAAAATTTCACAATGCTTTCGCGATCCCGCCTGTACTGAACGATGAAACGGTTTTATTTCTAAGGCTGATCAGAGATGCCGATAAGGTGGACATTTTTCGTGTCTTTATTGAATATTATGAAAGCCCGAAACAGGACAGGGCATCAGCAACGGCATTTGGGATGCCGGACACCCCCGAATGTTCTGCAGTTATGCTTTCATGTATTTTAAATAAAAAAGTAGCATCTTATTCCCACATAAGAACTGAGAACGATTTTAAATTGATGAAACTATCGTGGCTTTATGATATGCACTATAAAAAGTCTGTCCGGCTAATGCAAAAGAAAAATTACATAGATAGAATAATTGACAAATTGCCTCAAACAGATGAGGTACTATCTGCTATGGCAATTCTTAAGGAATACCTATCTGAGAGATTGAATGCCAAAGACAGCTAACCAAATTACTTTATCTGCTGCTTGTATTTTTCTCTCGCTTCCCTGAATACATCAAGATATTCCGACGTCCTGAAATCAGGATATGTAAATGGAAGTATCTGATAGTTCTTGCCTGAATAAATAAGTGTAACTTCTCCGTAAATTCCGTTGCCAAGATAGATCCTGTGGGAAAAGTCCTTTGTCGAAACCAGAACGATCTTTGCTGAATCCAAATATCCCGGATCAAGGTTTATCCTTCTGCCGCTGATCTCATTCTTGAATTGTTTTTCAAACTCTATGGTTTTCAGTTTGATATCGGAAATCATTCCCGGGTCTGTCAGGTCCTTAAAAAACACAAACTGCCTTTTCAGGCCTGTACCCATTTCCTTTGAATAATAATCTGTATGCTCCCAGTTCCAGACAGGACTTTCCATGTCAACAGGACCGAATATCTTCATAAGTTCATCTTTAAGTTGATCAAACAGGGCAGCATCCTGTGAAAGCATGCCGATAAACAATTTAACTGGATGAGGATCAGGAGACATAGTATTCATACTAATGTAATTATAACAAACATATAAAAATGAGAGGGGAAAGATTTTAATTTCGTAAATTTGAATTTTCTCAGACCATTTACTTACAATTAATAAAGAGCAAATGAAATTAAGCAGCCTTAAAATCAGCACCAAATTTACTATTGCCGTCAGCCTTATCCTCCTCATCTTCTGTATAGTTTTTTCAACTATTCTCTATTTGCTTTTGAAAAACAGGGTGATTGAAGATGCAAATGAGAAGACATTGGTTATCATGACCCAGATTGCTGCTGTAGGCGACTATATCAAGAACACGCTGCGTCCTAAGATGTTCGAAATCCTGCCGCAGATGATAAATAAGGATGAATTTGTTATTGAGGCCATGTCTACAACTCACGTTACACAGGAGGTCATGAAGAGATTCAATAATGAACTGAAGGATTATTCTTATAAAAGGGTATCAGATAATCCACTGAATCCTAAAAACAGGGCCGATTCATTCCACTCTGAGATGATCTTATTTTTTAAGAAAAACCCTGATATGAAATCATGGAACGGCATTATCAAGATCGAAGGGATGGAATATCTCATAAGGATTAAGGGAATAACCTCTGAAAAAGGATGCCTTAAATGCCATGGTGATCCGCAAGTTGCTCCAAAAGGTCTGACCAAAAAATACGGGACAGAAAGCGGCTTCAGGTGGAAAGAAGGGGATATAATAGGCGCTGAATCAGTTACCATACCTCTTGCCGTTACTTTAAGGCAGATCAGGGGGGTTACGATAGCCACCTTTATGTTCGGTTCTGTTACGCTATGTTTTCTGTTCATTTCCCTTCAGGGCGCTTTCTGGAGACTGGTCAGTAAGCCGCTGAACAAGCTGACCACTGTGTTCAAAGGCATTGCCAATGGAACAGAGCCTCTTAATCAGGATTTGCCAATCAGGTCTGAAGATGAGATCGGGGAATTGACGGCGTCCTTTAATCAGATGGCCAAGCATCTTTATGCCGCCCAGGAAGGTTTGAAAAAAAATGCCGGAACCTTACATTCCACATTTGAAGGGATAAGCGACCCGCTTGCGCTTGTAAATACTGACTGTTCCCTTGAGATAACAAACTACGCTTACCGTGAATGGGTCAATAAGGGCATAAATGCAGTTTTTACTACTAATTGCCATTCTGAAGACAGTGATCCGGATATTTTGTGCCCTCTATGTTTTCTTGAGAGAGTCAAAAGAGAAAAGAAAGCTGTTTCTGAATACTGGGAGGGTGAGACCGGACAATTTTACTATGTTCATCTCTATCCGATTTTTGATGATAACGGCGATGTAGTTCAGGTAGTCCATTATGTAAAGGATATAACTGAAAAGAAACAACTGGACGAAAAAATGAGAAGGGCTGAAAAACTGGCGGCTGTAGGACAACTTTCTGCAGGCATAGCTCACGAAATCAACAATCCGCTTGGCGGGATAAGGCTCTGTTTTAACAATCTAATCACTACAGAAATGAATGAAGAAACTAAAGGCATGCATATTGATGTGATAAATTCGGGACTCGCAAGGATACAGGATATAATCAAACAGCTCCTTGAATTTTCAAAGACATCCACTTTGAGTTTTTCGCGTGTCTCATTAAACAACCTGATAGATAATGTGCTGAAGCTGACAGACTATATTATTTCAAATAAAAATGTTACTGTTGTAAAAAATTTTTCTGCTGATCTACCTGATATAATGATGGATCCTAATAAAATGGAGCAGGTATTTTTAAATATTATACTGAATGCAATCCAGGCAATGGAGGGCAGGCCGGGTAATCTTGCCATCAAGACGTCAGTATCTAACGGATATTGTGTTTCTTCTTTTACCGATACAGGAGCAGGCATCCCTGATAATGTTTTGCACCGTATATTTGATCCTTTTTTTACCACAAAACAGGTTGGCGAGGGAACAGGCCTCGGACTTTCTGTGAGCAAATCCATAGTAGAACAGCATAACGGTAAGATCATAGTCGAAACCTCTGAACAAGGAACAATATTTACAGTAACACTGCCTTTAATTGTATGAAATATAAAATACTTATCATAGAAGATGAACCTTCGATGCGGCTCGGCATGAGTCATTTCCTCTCATCATCAGGCTATACCGTAACTACCTGCAAAGACGGGGCGGAAGGAATGCTTTCAATAGACAAGAAAAACTTTGATCTTATTATCACAGATCTAAAACTTCCCCGCTTTGACGGGCTTACTCTGCTTAAGCACATCAGGACCGTCTCTCCTAATACTGGTGTAATAATTATGACTGCATACGCTGATATAAAAAACGCTGTACAATCAATTAAGGAAGGTGCCTTTGACTATATTGCAAAGCCTTTTTCAAATGAGGAATTGCTGATAGCAATAGAGCGCTTCCTCAAATTCCGCAATCTTGAACTGGAATTAAGCATGTTGAAGGAATCTGTCAGAGAAAAGAAAAGTTTTGAAAACCTTATAGGTATCAGCCCTGCCATGAAAGATATCTTCGACCGTATAACATCAGTTGCAGGGACCGATGTGCCTGTGCTTATCCAGGGAGAAAGCGGAACGGGGAAAGAACTTGTTGCGAACGCCATCCATAAGTTAAGCCACAGGAATGACAGGTCCTTTATCAAGATAAATTGCGCAGCCATTCCTGAAAATCTCTTTGAGTCAGAACTCTTTGGACATGAGAAAGGCGCTTTCACCGGTGCAAAAGATACAAGGAAAGGCAAATTTGAGTTTGCTGACAGCGGCACCATTTTTTTTGATGAGATAGGAGATATCCCTCTCTCTCTCCAGCCCAAACTCTTGAGGGTTTTGGAGGATAATATGATAACAAGACTCGGGGGAAACACTTCAATCAGAGTAGATGTACGAAGCATTTTTGCAGCAAGCAGGAATCTGAAAGATTGTGTAGCCTCGGGAACCTTCAGGGAGGAACTATTTTACAGAATAAATATTGTACCTGTTTCATTGCCTCCTCTACGGGAAAGAAAAGAGGATCTCCCTGATCTTATCGATTATTTTCTTTCCCACTTCAAGGATAAATACAACAGGCCGGAATTGAAAGTATCTCACACTGCATATGATGCACTGCTTTCCTACAGCTATCCAGGAAATGTGAGAGAATTGAAGCATGCAATTGAAAGGGCTGTTATTCTTTCAAAAGAAGGCGTCATAGATATAAAGTATCTTCCAGACGAAATATCAGGGGCCTCCAACATTGCCAAATGTATCAATGGCGACCTTTCTCTTGATACGAGTGTCCGCAATGTTGAAATACAGAGGATTATTAAGGCACTCAATGAGTCCAGCGGCAGGAAAATAGATGCAGCTAACAGTCTCGGCATAAGCAGGAAGGTCC
This sequence comes from Thermodesulfovibrionia bacterium, assembly GCA_020057065.1. Classification (GTDB taxonomy): domain Bacteria; phylum Nitrospirota; class Thermodesulfovibrionia; order UBA6902; family UBA6902; genus SURF-23. Next base: position 2,535 of record JAGVGM010000308.1, on the reverse strand, counting down.
TCTGGAAAAAACTAAAAGAATACGGCATAGAATAAGTTCCCTTGCAGGAACACTCAGCCTTGCATCAATGTTCCCTGTCTGGAACAACTCCCGCAGTATCTTAAACATAAAACCTGCTAAATCAATAAGTTAACTTAATGGTATTAAAATTGCTTCAATATTGTTTGGCTTTCCTATTTACCCTAGTATGCTTAAAGGAGGTGAGGTTCAATAATATAACTTAAGTAGTCTGTATGTAATGCTAATAATGAAAAATATCTCAGAGGAGGGAAAATGGGTAATATAAAACGGTTAAAGTTTATTACAATATTATTTATCACACTTCTGTTTATTGCCCCCCAAGCATTTAGTGCAGGATTTGCAAATCCCGGATTGCTTGTAACCCCGGCAGACATAGAGAAAAACGCGGGAAAGTGGACTATTATTGACTGCCGTGATGCAAAAACATACGCTGCAGGTCATATCCCGGGCGCAGTAAACCTCGGGGATGCTTGCGCAAAAATATTAAGAGACACTACCTTGAGGGTTAAAAAAACAGGAGACCTTGAAAAGCTGCTCGGTGAGACAGGGGTTAGCATGGATAGACCTGTTGTGGTTTATGCTGATGCAAAACTTATAACAGGCGCTACTGTAGCATTCTGGATACTTGAGTATCTCGGACACAATGATGTTGGTTTCCTTAATGGCGGGATTGAAGAATGGCAGTCTTCAGGCAGGGCATTGGAAAGCGGAAAGAATAAACCGGTCCCGGCAACCTTTAAGGCTAATATTGTTAAGAACAGAATAGCTACAACAGATGAGGTGGTCAAAATAGCAAAAGGCGAAATAACGAATGTTAATCTGATCGATTCAAGGTCTGAAAAGGAACATAAAGGAGAAGATATCAGGTCACTGAGGGGCGGTCACATCCCGAATACCACGATAAACGCCGCCCATACGGATACATATCACGTTGAGACAGGAACTCTTTTTTCTCCTGAAGGCTTAGAGAGTATTTTTGGCAAACTCGACAGGAATAAAAGAACTATACCCTACTGCCAGACAGGAACACGCTCTACTTTAATTTATCTGGAGTTAAGGCTGATGGGATTTAAAGAGCCGGCCAACTACGACGACTCATGGATAATATACGGAAGCAACCCCGATCATCCTGTTACAAATGAGAACTGGTATGACTTTGTAAAGGTCAATGACGCCTTAAAAGCAATTGACGGATTAAAGAAGGAGATTGAGGAATTAAAAAAGAAGTAAAAACCAGTTAGGAATAGCATCGTTTTTTTACACAATAAAAAATCAGTACAGGGAGTTATACATAATCAACAAAAAACTAATAAAAGAAGGAGGCAATACAAATGAAAGCCATTCTGACTGCAGTAAGTTTGTTGCTGTTCATAGTTAGTGCAGATATAAGTTTTTCAGCACATCACGAGGAAAAAGCCGTTGCAAAAGGCACAGTTACAAAAATAGAAATTTCGGAATACGAGGTAACAATCAAAGACGACAAGGGGACAGAGACAAAGAATAAAGTTAAGGACATATCAGATATTAAGGTTGGAGATAGTGTAATAATTAAAGAGGGCAAAATTAAAAAGGCTGTTAAGCCTGTAACAGGTGGCTATTAATCAGCAATTTCTAACAAACTATCCTCAGAAGGGAGGCAAGTATGGAAGAAAAATGTGCACTTCCGCAAAAAAAGGGCTGGTCTAATTTAATAAAAAATGAAGACTGGCTTGCTGTCTGGATCGGATTTCTAATAATTGCCATTGTTCTGATTATCAACAACTACAAAATTATTGACCTGACTAAGGTCGCCCCGAACTACAAATGGGCTGCCGAAGGACAGATTTTATCGCGTGTCTCAAAATGGAACAATGCGATTGAGCCGCTTCTGAAAGATGCTGAGACTAAAGAAGAAACAGGAGCAGTCAACAGGTTACAGGCTCTGAAGAATGCCCTTGCAAAAGGTGAAAGAAAAGAGATCGAAAGCACAGCAGGCAAGGTAGAAAGGATCGGGGGTCTTCCGGGTCAACTGGGAAAGGAAATAGGAGGTCATGCCAAGGCGCTGCCTGAAAAGGTCTTTCAATGGGAAAACCTTTCAATAATTGTATATATTGGGATCATATATATGGTAGTTGCCACTATTGGACTAAAGCTGATGGGCGGCGTATCCCTTGCTAAGTTCATGGTGGGATTCCCTTTTGTTTTCTTTCTTGCATGGCTTTCCAGGTTTTTTGCCGGCAATGCCTTGCCGACTGACTGGGGAATAGAGTATGTGATCTTTGCCCTGATCATCGGTCTTTTTGTCAGCAACGTCCTTAGGGTTCCGGATTGGTTAACCGAGGCTGTAAGGACTGAATATTACATAAAATCCGGGCTCGTGATATTAGGTGCAGGTCTTTTATTCTTCGAGATACTTCAGGCCGGCGCACTCGGAATTAGGGTGTGCGACAAAAAAATAGGTAGAGATTGCCTATTTGTTATTTTTGTTATATAATCCACCTGTATAATAGCAGGAGGAACATATAATGACACTAT
>JAGVGM010000072.1 GCA_020057065.1 Thermodesulfovibrionia bacterium | reverse complement strand
GGAGATATTTTCAGACGAATTCGACAAGAAGCATGTGTGCAGGGAATGTGGCAAGGAAATCGATTTTACTCAATGCACCCTGGAAGGGGGAACATAGTATTTTATTGTTTTCTAATACCTATCTCAAGAAGTTATGTTCAAAGGAGAAAACTATGCCATGTTCTAATCAGCGAACGAGAAATTCAGTTGATTTAAAAACCGTCTCAAATAACAAAAGTGATAGAGTTTGAAACACCACCAAGATATCGAAACTTACCTGTAGGTATAAGTAAAAATAATAAATTGGTGCTGCATAAAATTCAACCTATGAACGGAAACAATGAAGGTGGGTATCGTGCAGAGGTCGATAACATTACGCAAACAAGGAGTGATCTTTGCAGGGTTATAATTGACGATTGCAAATATAAAATACACAGCAGCTATACAGGTCAAGTTAGCGTTGACGTTGAAGAGTATTGAACATAACAAAAAAATCAAGCCGCCGGCCTTCGGCAGCGGCTTAATTTGGCATTATGCGGATAAATATTCATGACAACTAGAAGCTTCGCAACTGAGTTAAGAGATACAATTCGCTCTATAAGAGATGAACAAGGGGTTACTGAAATTAAATGCGATAACCTTATTGCTTACCTTAAAGAGATCATTGATTCACCCGACGAAGAAATTGCCCCAGCTCAAATGGAGAAATACAAAGCAGAACTTCAGCTCTGGATTAAACAGAATGAAGCGGCGCAGGCTTCGGGCTTAGAAATGTTTCGCACCGTAATACTTGCAGGGCAGAATGCACTTAAAACAGCGTTTTTGATGAATGGTGGTGCCACGGTGGCCCTTCTTGCTTTTTTAGGAAAGCTTTCTGACCAGCACCAGGATAAAATTGCCATTTTTTCATCCTCTTTGATCGTGTTTGTTTTCGGTGTACTGGCAATTACATTGGCCTCAGGTTCGACTTATTTAAGTCAAGCGTTTTTCGCAGCAGGCTCAAAATCCTGGGAACAAAAAACGGGTTTTTGGCTTAACATTTTGACAATAGCCTTTTGTTTGTCCTCCTACGGTCTATTTATTTGGGGAGCAATTAGAGCATATAAGGCGTTCACAAGTTTCGCATAACCAAGCAAATGCAGCCGATCGCTTGCAGCGCCGGCTGATTTGCTACGTTCTCCTTTCGCTTCGCTCAGGGAGAATGCGGCTTTTGGCATCAAGGGAAGGTTATGAGGTGCATAATGCTGCTATATGCACTCATTACTTTCCTTGGATTTCAGGATATCAGCAGTAGTCATAAGTTTGAGGCATTTAATGTGTACTGTCCTATTTTGCTTTTTCGACAGATGGATGATGAAGGTATCTAAGAAAACAGGTCGCCTGAAAAAGAAAAAATTGGAATAATAAGGGAATTGTCCCAATATATACTAAAAAAGACGTGGTGCGGTGTCCTGCAAGGATGGTGGAAACATGAAAAGATTCATCTCTTTTACTGTTGTCTTATTTGTTTTGATATATGCACCTCCTGCCTTTGCTGAAATAAAAACATTTGTGAAAGAGCATACCTACCGGGCAAGTGATGAGGACAGCAGGAATTCATGCAGAGTCATTGCCCTCAGGGAGGTGAAAAGGCTTCTTCTGGAGGAATTGGGTACGTATCTGGAAAGTCAAACAGAAGTAAAAAGCTTTCAAATGACAAAAGACCAGATTACCACTCTGACGGCAGGAATAGTGAGCGCTGAGGTAATAGAAGATACATGGGATGGTAAAGTATACTGGCTTAAAGCGAAAATCGCCGCAAACCCGCAGGACGTGATAAAATCCATTGATAATCTTCGCAAAGACCGTGAAAAGGTTAAAGAATTAGAAGAATTAAGAAAAAAGTCTGAAGAACTTTTACAGGAAAATGAACGGCTAAATAAAGAGTTAAAGACAGCAAAGGGTGGAAAGAAACAGGAAGCAGCACAAGCATATAAGCGAAATATCGATAATTTAAGTGCTGCTGAATGGTTTGAAAGAGGCTATGAATTAGGTATCTCCGGTAACTTCCCAGATGCAGTAAAAGCTTTTAGTAAGGTCATAGGACTGAATCCGCAGTATGCAAGGGCTTACCTTGGCAGAGGGGTGGCTTATCGCGAGCTTGGCAATCACCAGCAGGTGATAAAGGATTGCGACAAGGCCATAGAACTGGACCCGCAGGATGCAATGGCTTACCTGGCTTACCTTATAAGAGGGAATGCTTATGTCAAGCTTGGTAATTATCAGCAGGCGATTAGAGATTACAGCAAGGCCATTGAACTTAACCCGCAGGATGCAATGGCTTACGCTAACAGAGGGATTACTTATGTCAATCTTGGCAATTATCAGCAGGCGATAAAGGATTGCGACAAGGCCATTGAACTGAATCCTCAGGATGCTAAGGCTTACCTCGCCAGAGGGATAGCTTATCGAAAACTTGGCAACCACAATCAGTCTATAGCTGACAACACCAGAGCCATAGAACTAGACCCTAAAAATGCAGAGGCTTATACCAACCGTGGGTTTGCTTATAGCGGATTAGGCAACTACAATCAGGCTATAGCCGACTACACCAGAGCCATAGAACTAGACCCTAAAAATGCAGGTGCTTATACCTACCGTGGAACTGCTTATAGCGGATTAGACAACTACAACCAGGCTATAGCCGACTACACCAGAGCCATAGAACTAGACCCTAAAAATGCAGGTGCTTATTACATTCGTGGGGCTACTTATTGGCTATTAGGCAACTACAATCAGGCTATTAGTGATATCAAGATAGCCGCTAGATTAGGTTTTAAAACAGCCCAGGATTTTTTGCGAAAAAAAAGGGATTAATTGGTAAAACTATCTTGAAGAATTCAGGGAGTATGAGAAGGAGGCAACGCAGAAAGGATTCGGGTTGTGGGGAAAATGTTTATGCCAATATTAAGATTGCAACTAATGGAAAATACAAGATTCCGCCATATTCTGATTGGCAAAAATATTTATAGGTTTAGAATTTCTACAAAATATAAACAGCAGTTTAATTATTGTTATCCGATTGACAGGTAAGACATGAAAGGCTTCTGTAATGACAGAAACCAATCAATCTGATTTCATTCAATCCAATGTCTGGGTGTTCTATCGAATCGCTAAAGAATCGTTTGAATCAATGAAAAATGATATATCTTCAGGGAGAAGGCCGAAGCCAAATGGAGAACCTGGTTGGATTATTACATACGATCCTGAGCAAAAAAGCTATAAAGCTGCTTTGGTAGTTATCGTTTTTAGTGGCATGTTTTTAGAAGCCCTTCTCCATTTACTCATCGTTAATCGTAAAGGCATTGGAACTTTCAAGTCATATGACGGTAAAAAATATGAGGAAAAGCTTCGACTATTGGGTTGTACGGAGGAATCGATATTAAGCCTGTGTGAAAACTATAGGCAGGTGCGTCGCGAAATAGTTCATGAGAAAGCTCATTTGAACAAAACCACCATACGCTTTGCACAAAAAGAGGCTGAGTCCGCCATTACTATGATTACGAGAATAGCCGATTTTTTCAAACTGAAATTAGGATAACCATTTGGTGGAAAGGACGGGAAAAACTTCGGGGCACGTCTTAACTGCTGCATTAGAGTGATGAAAAAATGACCATAGACCGGAAATTAATTAATCGAGCATATTTATCACGACATGATTTCGAGGAATGCAATAAATTCTTAGATGGATTCATTGAAAGAAATAAAGACACAATCAAAGAAGCTTTATTAATCTCTGCACTTGTTGCGTATGCTCGCCCATTCTCAGAAAATAAGGAACACCCAAAAATTATAAACAAAATACCATTAGAAAAAGTCACGAAACCTTTAGGCCCTGAAGAAAGAAAACTTCACAACAAACTGATGACAATAAGAAACCAGGCTATTGCACATTCTGTTTTTGATAAAAAACCAACTGGATCAATAATTCAAGGTGTTGCTTTAGTCCAGCAGTCTAAACCATACAATATTCTTGCAGAGTCAATTGATATAAAAGAAATGAAAGACTTATCTGAGAAAATGATTACAATTTGTGACGATATAATTTGTAATGAGCAAAGAAAACTTGAACTCTAACAAATCATTGAAGTGAACGAATGCCACAGGACGCTTTTTTAGGTAGTATTGTTTTGAGACGTGCAAATTGTTATCATATAGTGGCACTCGTCATTCAATTCTGCATTATATGGAGAGTAGCAAAGTGAAGAAAGGGTAAATTTGAACCGTTTAATTCACGAAAAGAGTCCATACCTACTACAGCATGCCAAAAATCCCGTGAACTGGTATCCCTGGGGAGATGAGGCTTTCCAAAAGGCTAAAAAGGAAGATAAGCCTATCTTCCTATCTATAGGGTATGCCACCTGTCACTGGTGTCATGTTATGGCACATGAATCCTTTGAGGATAGCGAAGTCGCCGATATATTGAACCAGTCGTATATTTCTATTAAGGTAGATAGGGAAGAACGGCCGGATATAGACCAAATTTACATGTCGGCGTGCCAGTCCATGACAGGGCGTGGAGGATGGCCACTTTCCATCTTCATGACATTCGAAGGGAAACCCTTTTTTTCAGGCACCTATCTCCCGAAGTCTAGCCGTATGGGGATGACGGGTTTTACAGATGTCCTGACTCAGATAGCAGCCTTATGGGAGAAGGATCGG
>JAGVGM010000165.1 GCA_020057065.1 Thermodesulfovibrionia bacterium | reverse complement strand
TTTATCGCAGGTTCTGAAACCTCTGGGAATTAAAATTACAAGGATCGCATACGGACTGCCTATCGGCGGAGATATTGAATTTGCGGATGAAGTGACGCTCTCCAAATCAATCGAGGGCAGAAGAGAGATGTAAAAAAGAACCCCGCAGCAATACAGTGCTGCGAAGTTCTTCTGCTTTTTCCAGCGCAAGTTTTAAATTTACTTTCCGGTAACTTTGCCTGTAAAAATATAATCATTATCTTTCGTCGAACCGTGACACTTCAAACAACCTTCAACCTTCCCTTCCGCGAGTATATTAAATTTAGGATCATATTTTGCCCAAAACCAATCTCCACCGTCCTTATTATAATCTTTCACCTTGTACATAACGGTTATTGCCATCAGCGTCTTGTTTGAGTCATAGTTTTCTTTTACAATTATAGACTTGTCTGCCATGCCGTTTAATTTTTTTATTGAATCAAGGGCTGCTTCATTCACATAAGTTGTCAGAAAAGCGCCATGAGGTTCTTTCCCCGGGTACATCTCTCCTTTTCCAGGCCATTTGTCCCAGTTCTTGTACGGCTTATGGATAGTAATGTGAAAACGCACATCCCCTCCGGCAGCCCACGGCATATGTTTTATAGCCGATTCGTAAGGGAATACAGGAGGCATCGTATCATGTCCGGCATAAGAAACAGCCACAGCAACAATAACAAATACTCCTGTCAATAAAACTGCTACATATTTTTTCATCTTAACCTCCTTTTTTTGATTTGTTTATAACTGATTAAATAAAACCAATATTACACCTCTCATCCCCCCTTTCATATGGTATGGGTTCATTGTGTCTTATCTTATATGAAACTTCAGAATATTTCCCAGAACAAAAATTATATCTTTTTGATTGATATGCACATTACCTATTTCTTCATATCCGACATCTGGTTCTGCATTTCCATCATTCTGTTATGCATTGCTTTTATCTCTTCATCCGTTGCCATGCCTTTGTCCATCATTTTGGACATTTCCAACATATGTTTTGACATGTCTTTCATCATTTCCGACATCCTTTTCATCTTATCTGAGGGCATGTCTTTCATCATCCCTGACATATTGCCCATCATCCCCGACATCCGATTTGTCATATCCATCATATTGTTCATCATCTGCCCGTGGTCCATCATACCCTTATGTTCTGTCATATGACCTTTACCCATTTCATGTTTCTGTTCCTTCATACCGCCCTGACCACCCATCATGCCTCCGCCCATCTGGGCAAATCCATATGTTGAAGTCAATCCCAAAACCAGAATGCAAACTATTAAAATTCTTTTCATCTCAAATCTCCTTTTTTCATTCTTAAGACTTACAAGTTATCAATTTTCTTCAATGTCTACTGAATGCCTTACCCCCTCACCTCCTCACCTCCTTCCTGATATTAGAATCGCATTATATTTTGAAGGAATTATGAACTTGTAATTCTCTGTAGTCTTGCCAAGGGTCTTTATTTTGAAAATAATCTTGAACAAAACGCCATGTTTTTGTTAATGTTGCATAGGCACAGTGTCTACCATCTTCTCTTTTCCTGTTGGTATAAGCCCTTTTGCCTTCTCAGCAATGGCCTCATAACCCTCATGGACTATCAGCATAATCAAGCCTCCCGGCTCCATTGTGTCATTCATTACATGATGAGGCTCATGGCAGTGGAGCGCCCAAACACCGGGATTATCGGCTATAAACTCAATATCATAAGATTCCCCGGGAAGCAGCGGTATCACGTTTCTTTTCTCCTGCATAGGAGTAGGTACGGGGTTTCCGTCCTTTGCAACTATTAAAAACTGGTGCCCGTGAAGATGCATCGGATGTATCTGCGCCCCCATATTAATAAATGTGATCCTAACCCTTTCGCCTTTTTTAACCATGATATTTTCAGTTGCGGGAAAGGACTTTCCGTTAATTGTATAGTAATTTGCTCCCATAGTATGCGCATCTTTCTTTGTGCTCCACTCTGTAATAAAAAGGATGTGATGGTTTTGAGGAAGCGCCTCTACAGGTTCAATAATGAACGCCCCGTGCATGGCATTTGTCATCTGTGTCGCCTCGTTATAATGTGAGTGATAGAATCTCACCCCTCCGGGTTTTGCAATGAATTCATAAATAAACTCTTTCCCCGGAAGAATCGCTTCTTGTGTTACCCCTGGGACCCCGTCCATATTATATGGGATCTCCAAACCATGCCAGTGAACAGCCGTTGGTTCTTTAAGTTGATTGATAACCCTTATCCTGACCTTATCTCCTTCTTTAACCCTTATCTCAGGGCCTGGTATTTGACCATTAAATGCCACCGCATTTACCTTTACACCTGGCAATATCTCCCATAAAATCTCCTTTGCAGTCAAGGTAAACTCTTTAAGCTCAGACTCGGATGGTTCCGCCTTCTTCTCCATATGCCACATCATTCCGTGCCCCATCTGGGCAAAGCTATTTGAAGCAGTTAAGGCTGAAACCAGGAGAGTTATAATCAATATACGTTTCATTTAATCCTCCCTTTCTTTTCTTCAAATTCTTCCCTGCTTATTTCCCCTTTCGCGTACCTCTTTTTCAGGATATCAAGCGCCGTCTCTGATTTCTCTTCTTCCTTTGATCCCCCCATAACCAGTTTAACAAGATACACTATCCCCGCAATTACAAGAACCCAGAAGAGGATCATGAAAAGTCCTCCGCCAAATCCCATTCCCCATCCGTTTGTCCAATGCATAATATTTCACCTCCTTTTCAACAGATACTGCTTTGCCGCAAGGGCAGCCTTTGCACCTTCGCCTGAGGCAATATCCTCTTGCCCTCGCATTCTGCTCCAACTATCTTAATCATCTCACTTTCTTCCCTCCTTGACAAGAGGCAATATATACCTTGTGGTTACTATTCGTTTGCGATAAAATTAATTTTGATTGATAGTGCTTGTAAAATGAAAATTCAATTTATCTTAAGTTATATCAAAACAAAATTATTTTTCTTCAGCATTGGTGCGTTAGTTGGCTATGTTGTTTTTCACCCTTACACTATGCTCGTATATTCTTTAACCGGTTTTTTACATGACGGAATGCGGTTTAAAGATCTATTTTTCTCTTTTAACATGACGATGTTATTGATGGGCGGCGCTTTTGCAATCCTTGGCGGTTTAATAGGTCTCCTGATAGCCGTTATTATCGAAAAACAGAAACAAATATATACTGTGACTTTTGAAAATGAGAAGAAAAAAGCAGCGCTGGAAACACTTCAGCAACTTATGGTTACTCTGTCACACTATCTACTGAATGCTAATATGGTAATTGGGGGTATGGTCAGGCACTGTAAGCGAACTATGTCAAATGAGGATATCCTGTACTCTTTAGAGGTCATAGCTGAACAGGCAAAAAAAATTGACGCAGTCATGAGCGCTTTGAAAAAGATCACTGAAATAAAAACAGTAAAATACACAGCGGAAGGGCATGCTCTTATGATAGATATTTCAAAGGAAATTGAGGAACTATTAAGCAAAGACCAGGAAAACGCAAAGAAAGTAAGTAAGTAAGTAAGTAAGAATCCCCACTTATTGGACGGGGGTTCTACTGAAACTTCATAAACATCCACTTTTAAAATTTTTGTTCTGTATTATTCAGATTAGATATTTTAATTTTCTTCCCCGGAACCAGTTGTTTCCGTCCGAGTTAGAACCTTTTGCTTTATACATAACTGTCACGGCTGCAAGTTGTTAATTGCTATCGTAGTTTTCCTTTAATATTATGGAGGTATCCGTCATGCCCTTTACCTTATTTTAAGTGAGAAGAATATTTTTAGGTTCATATTTAATTCACTGTTATGTTTTAAAATTTTTATTGAATGCGGATATTACATGGTGTATAATGTTCAAGAATAACGTGAACGGAGAAATAACAGGAGGTTACGATGAAAGACGTGAAAAAAAAATTAATGATTTTGACGGCGGTCCTGCTTCTTTGCGGGGTAGTCTATGCCAAGGATTATGAGGTTAAGAAAAAGGCAGGGGATTATGACGTTAATGTGAAGATTGACAAAAATCCGCCTGTTGTGGGTGATAACAATGTCGAGATTGAGATAAAGGATGCAAAAGGCGGCTATGTAACCGATGCGGTTGTTGTGGTGGAATATACAATGCCTGCAATGCCGGGAATGCCCGCGATGAAGTACAAAGCAATAACCGTACTGGACGGCAACGCGTATAAGGGCAAGATAAATTTGGCAATGTCCGGTTCATGGAATGTTGAAGTGAAAATAACAAAAGGCGATAAGACGTCAAAGGCTAAGCTCAGCATAGATGCACAGTAGAAAATTAGTAGACAGTAGGCAGTATGAAGCAGGCAGAAAGAATCCCCTGTTTACTATCTGCTGTATGCTGCTTACTGCCTACTGTCTACTGTTTGCTGTATCCTGTTTACTGTTTGCTAATTCCGCTTTTGCTGATGAGCTGAAACTTCAGCCGCTGATCGACGAGGCGCTGAAGAACAACCCGGAGATCCTTGTTTCTGAATCAAGGGCAACGGCTGCAGGATTCAGAATTCCTCAGGCAGAAAGCCTGTCAGATCCCATGTTCATGATTGGCTATAAAAATGACGGAACAAGGGATCTATATTCCTTCAACAAAGAAATGGCTGCAGATTCAGAATGGATGTTTTCTGTATCACAGATGTTCCCATATCCTGGAAAACTTACATTGAAAAGCAGAATGGCGTCGAGTGATGCCGAAAGCCTGAAGGCAATGACAGGCTCAGTACGTTTAAAAATTATATCAAGGGTAAAAGAGCTTTATTACGATCTGCTTTTTACATACAAGAACATTGACCTTATCAATAATATGACCGACCTCTTTTCAAAAATAGAGGATGCAGCCGTTTCCAGATATTCAGCAGGTATGGCGCCGCAGCAGGAGGTGTTAATGGCGCAGACGGAAAAGTACATGCTCCTTGAGAAGGAAGAGATGCTGAAGCAAAACATACAGTCTCTTGAGGCGATGCTTAACTCCACAGTCGGCAGGGATGTCAACGCTCCGCTTGGTAAACCGTCTGAAATTTCGCCCTCTGTCTTCAGCAGCAATATGGATGAACTGATCCACACAACATACGAAAATTCTCCTGAAATAAAGGCTAAAGACAAAATGATAGCAGGGGGAGAGGCAAAGGTCCAAATGGCTGAAAAAGAATATTATCCCGATTTTACGGTCAGTGCAAATTACTTTGCAAAAAACAAATATTATGACGACATGTGGAGTCTGACCACTGCAATTAATGTCCCCATATTTTACAAAAGCAAACAGAGGCAGGCCGTGTTGGAGGCAGAAGCATCATTGTCAGAAGTAAGAAATGAACTTGCAGCAACCAAATTAATGATATCATCTGCCATAAGGGACAATTACTCCATGCTTAAGACCTCGGAGAAGTTGATGGAATTATACAAGAACGGGCTGATCCCGAAAACATATCAGGATTTTGATTCCGCTCTTGCCGGATATGGAACAGGAAGAGTCGAAGCCATCACTGTCATTACAAGACTGAAATCGGTCATTGATTATGAAACACTATACTGGAAACAGTTTGTGGAAAGGGAAAAAGCTATTGCGAGACTTGAGGCGTTGACTACAGTAGGGGCGAGGTGACCTCGCCCCTACAATCATTGTAGCGTCAGGGTTTATCCCTGACGAATAACCGCCCTCAATAAATGAGGGCGCTGCTAAAACCAAACAGCAGCCGAGGAGACAAGGAGAAATGAAAACAAAGGGAATAATAATTTTCGGATTGATACTATTTTTATTATCTTTTATTAAAACTTCTTCATCATATTCACAGCACCAGCATGGAGCGCCTGCCGGAGAAGTCGCTCAGCCACAGAAACAGGCAGAGACTAAGGAGGAAGCCCCGACTGTTGAGATCGAACAGGACAAGCAGCAGTTGATCGGTGTTAAATCAGTTGAGGCTATGGTAATGCCCATGCGGAAAATAATAAGAACAGTGGGGCGCATCGAATACGATGAAAGACGACTTGCAACAGTAAATACCAAGTTTGAAGGATGGATCGAAAAACTTCATGTTGATTACACAGGAAGGTATGTCAAGAAAGGCGAGCCCCTTGCGGAGATATACAGCCCTGAACTTTATGCGACACAGCAGGAATTTTTAAATATGTTGAAATGGGCACAAAAAAGCAAAGGCTCAAATCCCCCCTCACCCCCCTTTGCTAAAGGGGGGGACACACCCCTAACCCCTCTTGATAGAGGGGAATTTAGTCCCCCTTTGAAAAAGGGGGATACAGGGGGATTTTCAGATAAATCCCTCAACGATATGCTTGCAACCGACGCTGAAAGAATTGTTGATGCTGCAAAACAGAGGTTAAGATTATGGGACATCACCGAGGAGCAGATCAAGGCCATTGAAGAGAGCGGCAAGCCGATAAGGACGCTCACTATATACAGTCCTGCAAATGGTTACATCGTTCAGAAAATGGCGTTTCAGGGAATGCGCGTGATGCCAGGCGAAAAGCTTTTTGATATTGCCGACCTGTCAACTGTCTGGGTCATATCAGATATTTATGAATATGAATTGTCGTTAATAAAAGTCGGGCAGACTGCAACAATCAGTCTCAGTTATTCCCCAGGTAAAGTTTTTACATCAACGATTGATTACATTTATCCTTCCCTCTCCAGCGATACAAGGACGGCGAAGGTGAGATTCACTGTCACAAATCCTTCGGCACAGCTTAAACCGCAGATGTTTACAAATGTCGAAATCAGGATTGACATGGGAAAGAGGCTTGCCATCCCTGATGATGCAGTGATTGATACAGGCATACGGCAGATAATTTATGTGGATAAGGGAGAAGGTTATTTCGAGCCGCGGGAGATTGTCACGGGTCTCAGGGCTGAAGGCATGACAGAGGTCGTCGAAGGTTTAAAGTCAGGTGAAAAAGTAGCCGCCTCCGGCACGTTCCTTATTGATTCGGAAGCGCAGTTAAAAGGAGTTAAGCCGGTTCATAGACATTAAAGCAGGGGCGGGTTTCAAACCCGCCCCTACAAATTTAAAATATGATAGCCAAAATAATCGAATACAGCGCCAGAAACAAATTCATAATTTTCCTGCTTGTAGGATTCCTTTCAATATGGGGCTACTGGGCGCTGAGAAATACTCCCCTTGATGCGATACCTGACCTGAGCGACACACAAGTGATTATTTTCACATCATGGGAAGGAAGAAGCCCTGATTTGATAGAAGACCAGATAACCTACCCTATAACTTCAACCCTCCTTGCTGCACCGAAGGTCCAGGTTGTGCGCGGTTTTTCCTTTCTCGGCAGTTCTTTTATTTATGCAATATTTGAAGAAGGGACAGACATATACTGGGCAAGAAGCAGGGTCCTTGAATATTTGCAGGCAGTGAAAAGCAAACTCCCTGCCGATGCCAACCCAGTGCTGGGCCCTGACGCAACAAGCGTAGGCTGGGGATTCTCCTACGCGGTAGTTGACGAAACAGGACAGTACGACCTTTCACAGCTCCGCTCAGTTCAGGACTACAATATAAAGCTGGCGCTCGAAAGCGTCCCCGGAGTATCGCAGGTGGCGAGCATCGGCGGATTTGTAAAACAGTATCAGGTCACTATAGACCCGAACAGGCTTCTTGCATACAACATCCCTATTACAACCGTTATGGAAGCGATAAAAAAGAGCAATAAGGATGTTGAAGGAAGGGTGCTGGAATTCTCCGGTATCGAATATATGATAAGGGGCAGGGGTTACATAAAAACACTTGATGATCTAAAAACCATTCCTGTTGCAACAAATGGGACCGGGACGCCTGTCTTTCTGAAAGATATTGCCAATGTTCAGCTCGGCCCCGAGATAAGAAGGGGGATAACAGACCTTAACGGGGAAGGTGAAGTTGCAGCCGGCATCGTTGTTGTAAGATTCGGGGAGAATGTCCTTAATGTTCTCGAAAGGGTCAAGGAGAAGATCAAAAACGATATCGAGCCGAGCCTCCCGAAAGGCATGAAGATTATCACAACCTACGACAGGTCTGACCTCATACACCGCTCTATTGATACACTCAAAGAAGAAATTTTAAAACTTACAATTGCAGTGAGCGCTGTGTGCATCATCTTTTTATTCCATCTGCCAAGCGCTCTTGTAGTTATATTGACGCTTCCGATAGCGATAATCATCTCGTTTATATGTATGTTTTATCTGGGAGTAACTTCAAACATCATGAGCTTAAGCGGCATTGCCATCGCTATCGGTGCAATGGTAGATGCCTCGATAATCATGGTGGAGAATGCGCACAAGAAATTAGAAGAAGCGGTCAGTGGTCAGCAATCAGCGGTCAGCAGAACAGATATAATCATCGAGGCTGCGAAAGAGGTAGGCCCTTCCCTGTTCTTTTCACTGCTCGTTATTACCGTTGGATTTCTTCCTGTATTTACACTTCAGGCTCAGGCAGGAAGATTGTTCAAGCCTTTGGCATATACAAAAACATTTGCTATGCTCTTTTCATCATTTCTTGCGATAACATTGACCCCGGTATTAATGACCATTTTTATCAGAGGAAAGATACGACCTGAAGAGAAACATCCCATCAGTATTATTCTCCATAAAATCTATGAGCCTATAGCAATTATTGCGCTCAGATTTAAAAAGACAGTCATTATCATTGCTATCATAATTATGGCTTTAACCGTTTACCCTTTTATGAAGCTCGGCACTGAATTCATGCCGCCCCTTTATGAGGGTACGCTTTTTTACATGCCTGTTACCATACCTGCTGCATCTATATCAGAAGTTTCAAAACTTCTTCAACTGCAGGACAAGTTAATAAAGCAGATTCCCGAGGTCGCACAGGTATTCGGAAAGGCAGGCAGGGCAGAGACAGCCACGGATCCGGCGCCCCTTGAGATGTTTGAGACAGTGATAAATTTGAAACCTGAATCCGAATGGCGGCAGGATATGACAGTCAATAAGCTGAAAAATGAGCTGAATGATGCATTGTCCATACCCGGCGTTTCAAACTCCTTTACAATGCCGATTAAAGCGCGTATAGATATGAACCAGACAGGGATAAGGACAAATGTAGGCATTAAGGTAATGGGGCCGAAGCTTGAAGAAATTGAAAAGCTCGGGATCGACATTGAGAAGCTTGTAAAAGATGTTAAAGGAACAAGAAGCGCTTATGCGGAAAGGGTGACTACCGGATATTTTCTCGATTTCAATATAAACCGGACAGCGGCAGCGAGATACGGGATAAATGTTGACGATATTCAGGAAGTGGTTCAGACTGCTGTCGGCGGCATGCCTCTGACAATAACGGTTGAAGGCAGGGAAAGATATCCTGTGAATATCAGATATTCAAGAGAGCTGCGAGATACTATAGAAAAACTAAAGAGAATCCTTGTGCCGGTAATGGGTTCAGGGTCTGGAGTTATGAGTCAGGGGTCAAATGGAATGGGCTCTTTTTCAACTCTCAACTCTCAACTCTCAACTCCTAACTCTTTACAGGTTCCTCTTGGTGAGATAGTAGATATCAAGATCGTAAAAGGGCCTACAGCCATAAAAAGCGAGGAAGGTCTTTTAGCAGTATATGTGTATATAGACTATTCAGGTGAAGACATCGGAGGATATGTTGAAGAGGCAAAAAAGAAGGTCGCTTCATTAAAAATCCCTGACGGCTATCGTCTTGAGTGGAGTGGTGAGTATGAGAACCTTGTAAAAACCCGGGAAAGACTTAAACTGGTTATCCCGCTTACTATACTTATTATCTTCGTTCTTATATTTTTTAATACAAAATCTGTGACAAAGACATTTATCGTATTGCTTGCAGTCCCTTTCTCACTTGTCGGCTCCTTCTGGCTCCTTTATTTTCTTAATTACAATTTAAGCATTGCTGTGTGGGTCGGCATTATTGCCCTTGCTGGATTGGATGCGGAAACAGGCGTGATCATGCTTTTATATCTCGATCTTGCCTATGACCAGTGGAAGAAAGAGGGCAGGCTGAAAAGTCTTGCTGACTTAAAAGATGCAATCATGCACGGAGCTGTAAAAAGGATACGTCCCAAGATCATGACCGTCAGCGTTATCCTTGCAGGGCTTGTTCCCATCATGTTCAGTCACGGCACAGGCGCTGACGTTATGAAACGCATCGCTGCCCCGATGGTCGGAGGAGTTATCACCTCGACAATACTTGAGCTTGTTATCTATCCCGCCATTTATATGTTGTGGAAAGGAAGGGGGTTTAAAAAGAATGAAAACGCTTAGCATTATCATGTCCCTTTTTTTGATCGGCAGCGGCGCTGCTTTTGCAGGGACATCAGGTCGAAAACATGCCGGTCACACAATGAGTCCTGAGATGAAAAAACAGCACGAGACAATGACGACAATCGGCAAGCAATGGAAGGCATGTAAAAATGCCCTGAATGATAATAACTTTAAGGATGCAGGCATTGCAGTTGAGACTATTATTGAGGCAGCCTCAGAAATTGACAACTTTAAATTGCACAAAAATACAGATAACCATAAACAGTTTAGTGAACAATGCAATGCCGTTAGAGAGAAAATAATAAAATTAAATGATGTGATCAAAACAAGAGATGTTAATGCTGCAGAGAATATCGCAAATACCGTAGAGGAAAGCTGCAGGCAGTGTCACATAAAGTTCAGGTAATTTCTTTTAGCCCCGTACAGACTATTCAGTTATAAGTTTTTTTATAGTGCTTTTCAATTCTCCCAGATCGGATGATTTTACGATATATGCCTCGGAGGCCCATACCGCAAAGTCGTCCCTGTAGTCGTATGCCGTTGACATAATGATCGGGATATCCGGGCGCTGTTCCTTCATTTTTCTAAGGAGACTTATGCCGTCAATATCAGGCATAAGTATATCGAGCGTTACAATATCAAATTTTTCTTTTGCAAACATCTCAAGGGCTTCTTTTCCGGTAGCCGCGATAACAACCTCGTATCCCTCTTCCTCCAGTTCTTCCTTATAAAGACGCTGTATATTAAGATCGTCATCAACAACAAGAAGTTTCATAACATTTTCTCCTTTCTTATTTTTTGTATTATTAAAAAGTTAATTAGAGTCTGTTTATTAATTCTTTATGCCTTCTCCAGCGGCAGATAGATTTTAAAAGCGGTGCCGCCTCCCCATGCGCTTTCTACCTGGACCTTGCCGCCGTGCTCCTGAATAATTTTGTGAGTTACAGCAAGGCCCAGCCCTGTTCCCTGAGGTTTTGTTGTAAAAAAAGGATTGAAAATGTTTTTCAGGTCTTCCGGCTTAATACCGCAACCGTTATCCAAAAACTCGATAACTACTTCGTTATCCTCCAGTCTTGTCTTTACGGTGATTGTTCCCTGGTCAGTTGCCTGTGAAGCATTTGAAATAATATTGAGCAGGGCCTCTTTTATCCTGTCAGGGTCGATATATGAGAATAAAGGGATTTCAGACAGTTCCTTTATTACTGCATTCTGTTTTTCACTTATTGTTGGTATGGAAAAATCAATGATGTCATTTACAAACTCATTAATATTGACACTAACCTTTTTGATCCTTGAACTCCTGACAAAGCCCAATATCTCCTTAAGGATATTCTCAAGTCTTGTAACTTCGTTAACAATGATCTTTGCATATTCTGAGGTATCATCTGAGAGTTTCTTCTCCAGTCTTCTGGCAAAACCGCCTATGGAAATCAGCGGGTTTCTTATCTCATGCGCTACCCTGGCTGCCAATTCTCCAAGCGCCGCCATTCTTTCAGAGTGAGCAACCCGCTCCCTCAAGGTACAGAGTTCGGTTATATCCCTTGATAAGTGAACCGTTCCGACAATATTGCCGGCAGAGTCTATAATAGGTGAGTTTGATATAACAAAAGTGGCTCCAAGGTACGGGTCTTCTATCTCTCCAATAAAGGATTGTTTGGAATTTACCGACTTGGCATGAGGACAGGCGTCCCAGGGTTTGTCCATACCATGAAATATCTCGTAACATTTCTTCCCGATGATCTCTTCTTCCGGTTTCCCGATCCTCTTGACTACAGCCTGGTTAATACGCTTGATAGTAAAATCGTTGTCGGTAAAATAAACCATGTCGGTTATTGACTCAAAGATGTTTTTCAGTTCAGCCCTGGCCAGGGACACATTCTCAAAGAGCCTTGCATTTTCTATGGCAGAAGCTATGTGGCTCGAAAAACCCATCAGAAACTGGAGATCTTCATCTTTGATAGGTTTGCCGGTAAAGAGATTATCAACCCATATCAATCCTATTACCCTGTCTCTCGATATCAGAGGCACAATGCCAAAGGCTGCGGCCCCGATCATCTGGATAAGATAAGGAGTTACAAGGGGCTCTGATTTGGCATTTTGAATGTTAAAAGGCCTCTTCTCCTTGATACAGCGGCTGAGGATACAATCTGTATCAAGACTTATGCTTATATTTTTACTCAATCTGTCAAGATAAGAAGTTTGATGTACGTGGCTGATCTCTATTTCTTCAATAATAGCTCCCAGGCTTTTGCCCTCCATGGAAAGCCATATATTTTTTGCTTCCTCAGGACTGCCCGGGCCTACACCCATTATTCCATTGAGCGTGTTATCTGCTTCGTTAACAAGATAAAGTATGGCCCTGTTAAAACCGAGACCGTCACCCATAGTAACAACGGTCAGCACCATGTCAAGCAGCTTGTCCAGGTCGAGAGTGCCTCTAACAACAGAATTTACAAAGAACAGACGTGACAGTTCCTGGTTTTTTCTTATAAGTTCCTTCTCAACCATTTTCTTTTCCGATATATCTCTGGAGATACCGCTTATCCCTGTCACATTCCCCGCTGAATCCAGTGTAGGGGAAAGGGTAAGGCTTATTTCTATAAGCCTCCCGTTTTTTGTCTGCCTTATTGTTTCTATATTTCTCAAGGTCTCTTTTTGCTTTATCTTTCCAATGAAGGCCTTTTCCTCTTCTACCAGGAATGGCGGGATCATCGGAAGGAACTTGCCTATAACTTCATCCTGTTTAAAACCATAAATAATTTCAGCTCCCTTGTTCCACGATGTAATAATGCCGTTCAAGTCTGAGATGATGATCGCATCGGCAGAATTATCGATAAGGCTCTTAAGATAATCCTTGGTCTGTGTTACTTCCTTTTCTTTTTCTATTTCTGCCTTGTAAAGTCTTGCATTTTCTATGGCAGCGGAAGAAGCGGAGGCAAAAGTTATTAATGTGTTCACATCATCTTTTGTAAAGGTTGTAATTCCCCATTCATCTTTCTTGTCGTAAAGTCCCAGGGTGCCGATAATACGTTCACCTATCATAAGAGGAACACATAGTACGGAGGTTGCCTGAATTTCAGGAACGCGCATGTTCTCCGGCATACCGGCTACATCATCTATTAAGACAGGTTCGCCGGTAAGCGCAACATGCCCTGCTATTCCTTTCCCAATATGCAGCGCCATTTTCTGAATATAGTTATCCGGCAATCCGTAAGCAGCTTTTATCTGGAGCATTTCATTTTCAAGAAGCATGAGAATGCAGCCGTTTACATTGAAAACCTTTGACACTTCTTCACATATATATGGAAGGAGTTCGTCAATGTTCAGAATGGATGTTATCGCCTTGCCGATTTCGTGTATAACTTTCAGTTCGTCAAGCTGTGATTTAACGCTTCTGTAAAGTTCTGCATTCCGGATGGCTGCGCTTATGTTATAAGAGATTATGTTGAGGATATTAATTTCATCTTCATTGTATGTGTAAGGTTCCCTGGTCTGTATCATGAGAATCCCGATAACAGTCTTATTCTGTAAGATAGGAATTGCGAGCAGGGACAGCAGCTCCTCTGCGTCAGGATTTATGATCACTTTTACATAAGGATCTTTCCTTATATCCTCAACTACAAGGGGCTGCAGGTTCTCAAACAGTTTAGAGATCACATCATCTTCATTTTTAATGCAAAATACATTTACATGTTCCTTGCTCACCCCTTTTGCCGCTTCAATGCAAATAACCTGTTTTTCTGTTTTAAGAAGGCATATTGAACATAGATCTTTATTTAACGTATCCGCAACAATATGTGATATGGTGTCAAGTATTTCTCTAAGTTCAAGAGTGGAACTTGCAATCTGTGCAACCTTAGTTAAAACTTCCATCTCTGAAGACTTTTCCTTCTGCTGTTTGTCCGCTATTTCTGCCATGTTTTTAAAAAAAAGCTTACAGCTAATAGCTGATAGCTTATAGCTGAGTTTTTATATCTCTGCTTCTCTCATAAACTTTGCAGCCTCTTCAGGGGGCGTGGGATTAATGTAAAAACCCGAACCCCATTCAAAACCGGCGATCTTTGTGAGCTTTGGAAGTATCTCAATATGCCAGTGATAGAATTCGTTTGGTTCGATCTTAAAAGGCGATGTATGGATCATCATATTGTAAGGAGGCATATCGAGGACTTTATCTATCTGTCTCAGTGTCCTTTGCAGGATCTGTGCCAAAGGCTGAACTTTTCCATCAGGCATGTAGCTGGATTCATGTTTTTTGGGGAATATGAGTGTCTCAAACGGGGCACGTGGCGCAAAAGGGGCCAGCGCGATAAAATCTTCATTCTCGGAAATTACCCTTGTCTTACTGTTTCTTTCCTGATGTATTATGTCACAGAAAATGCATCTTTCCTTGTAATTGTAGTACTGCTTTGCCTGTTCTATTTCCTCTTCCACTAAATGAGGAACAATGGGAAGCGCAATAAGCTGAGTGTGCGTATGTTCAAGAGTAGCGCCGGCCTCTTCGCCTTCATTCTTAAAGACAAGCACATATTTAAGACGACTGTCCCTCTTGAGGTCGTTGATCCTGTGGTGAAAGGCCCAGAGAAGATCTTCAATGGATTTCAAAGGCATTGTTGAAAGCGTAAGGTTATGGTCTGTGCATTCTACGATTATCTCATGGGCGCCTACCCCGTTCATTTTATCAAATAGACCCTCCCCGCTTCGGTCCAGAGTTCCTTCAATGTTAAGAGCCGGGAATTTATTTGGGACTACCCTGAGAGTCCATCCCGGGGTATTTGGCTTGCTTCCATCAGGCCTGAAGGCTAATATTTCAGGAGGGGTAGTGCGTTCATTTCCTTCACAGAAAGCACAGAACCCCCCTTTTTTAGCAGACATTCTCAATCCAAAATCAGATGGACGCTTGCCCCTTTCAATTGAAATAATAACCCATCTTCCGCATACCGGGTCTTTCCTTAATTCAGGCATTCAATCCTCCGTTTATTACAAGAAAATTCATTATTCGTATTTTATAAAATAACTCTTTGTAAAATTATTTCTATTATATCACTATTTAAGCTATTATTTTCTATGAAACCATCATTTCATGCAAGGCTTATCAATAGCCCATTTGAAGACCCGGGTCTCTATGTAAGGGTTCTGAGAGAGGGCTGTGCATTAATGTTCGATCTCGGTTTCACAACAAATCTCTCAGCACGGGATATTCTCAAGACCTCTGATATATTTGTGTCACATACACATATCGATCATTTTATCGGTTTTGATAACATCCTGAGGATCTGCCTTAAGAAGGAAGCTCCTCTCAGGCTTTATGGACCAAAGGGATTTATCGACTGTATAGAGGGTAAACTTAAAAGTTATACCTGGAATCTCATTCGAGATTATCCTCTTGTGCTCCATATTTTTGAGATCGATAATAATTCTATCAGGAAAGCCGCCTTTAAAGCAGCAGACTCCTTTAAGCGGGAGAACATAGAGACATCGCCTTTTAGCACTGTTCTGTTAAGAGAGTCTTTTTTCAGGGTTTCAACAGCAATACTTGATCACCAGATACCATGTCTTGCATTCAGCCTTGAGGAGGATTACCACATAAATATTGATAAGGATAAACTTAACAGGATGGATCTTCCTGTCGGGCCATGGCTAAGAGATTTAAAGACAGCAATAAGAGAGAACATAACGGACAGATCTTTTACTATTAACGGGAAGACTTTTACATTTACAGAATTGAAAAATATCGCCAATATAACAAAAGGGCAGAAGATCACCTATGTTGTTGATGTCCTGGGCAGTGATGAAAATATGAAGAAAATAATTCAGCTTGCACAAGGCTCGGATGTCCTCTATATGGAGACATATTTTTCAGACAAAGATAAAGACAGGGCAAAGGACAGGTATCATCTTACGGCTAAAGAGGCAGGCAGGATCGCAAGAGAGGCAGAAGCAGGGAAATTGGAGATCCTTCACTTTTCACCCCGTTATACAGATGAGCCTGAGGTATTAAAAAAAGAGGCGGAAGAGGAATTTAAAAAACCGGCTTAATCCAAATAATGCATTATTTGGTTTAATTGACTGTTACGTCCCAGCTTTTGTCAAACTTCTCTTTCCCACATTTAAAACAGTTAGTTGCCATTTATCTTCTTTTTAAATAACTTTTTAAGTCTCTATAATAATTTTCATGGGGTCCGATCA
Source organism: Thermodesulfovibrionia bacterium (assembly GCA_020057065.1). Taxonomy (GTDB): domain Bacteria; phylum Nitrospirota; class Thermodesulfovibrionia; order UBA6902; family UBA6902; genus SURF-23. The sequence goes on along the minus strand of JAGVGM010000165.1, from coordinate 896 downwards.
TTGTTAGTTCTAACCAGTCATCCATAATTCTGTAGGAAAGCAGATACTGAATTGTTTTAATTTTGAATTTATAAACATAAACACCTCTCAAGTCCCCTTTCTTTTCTTCTCCAATAAGGGGATTGTCTATTATTCTTTTAACTTCCTTATCTAATATCTCTTTTTCTTGTTTTGAAAATCGTTTTATTTTGTTTTCAAAAGTCCTTGATTGATAGATTTTCATCAATTACTGTCCAAACTTATACTCTGATCTTTCGCCTTGTTCCAATTCAGCCAGTCCCATAAGTATTTCTTTGATAAGAGTGTAAGTCAGGTCCGGATTTTCTTCAGCGCATTTGCCAACCTTTGCCCAATGCTCTATTTGACCTGTTAAAGACCTATGATCAAGACGGCTATATTTTTTAGCCTCATTGACTAATTCTTCTGATATTCTTACTGCGGTTGCCATGCTCAATACCTCCAATTATGTTTGAGTTGCATTTTGCATATATTGTATATCTAAACATAGCAAAATGCAACATTTTTAAATTTAATTTCATTGACAAAATCTGCAAGAAGGTTGTAAATTTGACTGAAAGGGGAAAAGTTATTTATGTCTCATAGTGGAAAAAACAATTTTAATTTTGAAGCGCTCCTTGAAGAGTCTGTAAAGACCCACGGTCATCTTTGTCCCGGACAGGTTCTCGGGGTCAGGATGAGCATGCTCGGTTTGAGAAAGATCGGAATTGACGACCCTAAGGGGAAAGACAGAAAAAGCCTGATAGTCTTTGTAGAAATGGACCGGTGCGCAACGGATGCCGTCCAGTCCGTAACAGGCTGCAGTCTTGGCCACAGGACGATGAAATTTATGGATTACGGCAAGATGGCTGCCGCCTATCTGAATTTAAAGACGAACA
>JAGVGM010000097.1 GCA_020057065.1 Thermodesulfovibrionia bacterium | reverse complement strand
GTAATGATAATTCACCCTCAATCACATCACCAAACTATAATAGCAACAGCTCAAATTCAACATCATCAGTGAGCACAGGTGGCGGGGGTGGAGCTTCACCGGCAAGTGTAATTGGAGGGGGCGGCACTTCTCGGAATTTGTATGCAGGTAATTATAATAGCGAGATAGTATATGACTGGACTGGACAGTCATGGTCCGAATATTCGCCTGATATTATATATAGAGAATCTGGTAACGGAAAAACATACGGCGCAGATGTTTCAATAATGCCGGATGCTAATACTGTTACTGGAGAATACCAGGGGAGTACATATCCTAATCCCGGGAAAAACCCTACAATAGAAGAAGGATGGTATAATTACTCAACCGGTATGCATCACCCAAGTCGTTCTGATGGATATCCTGCCTTAATTCTGAATAATAATAAAGATGTACCGACAACAGGTCCAAACCCCAATAATCTTAAAGGTGCTGCTACAGCAAATGCTATTCACATTCATAGTGGAGATAGTAATAAATGGCGGGGATCGGCCGGATGTCTTACTGTATCCCCGAGTCAGTGGTCTGGCTTTATGCGTAATTTTCCTTCAGGTACAAGAGGACGTGTGGGAGTTTATCGATGAGTATTTTCAGGGGAAAAGCAGTCGTAATAATTGCCTTTGTTTTGATTAATTATGTAATTGCATCGATTTGTTTCGCTAATAATGATCAATTTGCTGCGGCAATAAAATTGTATGACGAAGGTAAATACGCAGAGGCAATTAATGCATTTAAAGAAATTCTTAATAGTATTGAAAATAGGGCAGTGCCAGATCAACTAATGTCACAAGAAGATGCTGAGCAAGAGGAAGTTATTCATAATTATTTGGGAAAGATATATAAGATGCAGGGTAAATATGATCTGGCATTAAAAGAATTTAACAAAACCGTTGGAATGACCGATAGCGCCGATTCTTGTGCATCCTATTTCATAGGGGAAATATATTACTTATTAGAAGACAAACATGGATACCCTGCTGCATATTGGGATAGTGCCGTTCAAGAGAGCTTTGATACAGAGTGCTTGCTTTATGCTTATGTCATGTACTATATCGTGACAAAATCAAGTGATGTAGAAAAAGCAAATGAAATATTAAACAATCCGCCTTGGAAATTGAAAAACGACATATGGCTTCAAAAAATTATAGGATTCTTGCAGGGAAAAGTTTCAGAGGAGGTTTTATTTAATAAAACGTTTACGACAGCGCAGAAAGTATTTACTAATTACCTCATTGGCAAAAAATATATTATTGACGGCAAGACAAAAGAGGCGAAGCATTATTTCGAAAAGGTAATTGAGACCAATTGTCGTGATTGCATCGGCTACGACTTGGCGAAAAAGGAACTATCGGGTATAGGATCGGGTGTGGTTGGAAAATAGATGTACGTCTTTGCAGGCACACATCGGTAGTTCGTCGGTAATAACGAAGGAAGATGGAAGCAGCGTACACGGCGCTTTAATACTATCCATATGGTGAGATACAATCGAACATCGGCATTGATGTTGCAAAATACAAATTCACAGGGCAGGAATGGGATGCGGAGACGGATCTGTATTATTATGGAGCGAGATATTATGATCCCAAGCTTGCAAGATTCATCAGTGCAGATACGATAGTGCCGGAGCCCTTCTATCCGCAGAGTTTAAACCGTTATGCATACTGCGTAAATAACCCTATAGTATTGAGAGATTTGGACGGGCATGACTGGGACTCTTTTTCGAGTTGGGTAAGCAGTGGATGGAACTCTTTTACGAATTGGGCGAGCAATGCATGGGACTCTTTTACATCTTCGTTTGGTTCTGGAGGAGGATCCCGCAGCTACAGTTATAACACTAATTTTAATGTGGATTATAGTGATTGGCAAAGTAAAAATAATTCACCTTCAGTCCTATCCTATAATAGCTACAGCTCAAATTCAGCATCATCAGTGAGCATAGGTGGCGGGGGTGGAGCTTCATTGACGAGCGTAACCGGAGGGGGTGGCGGTTACGGCGGCGGCACCATGTATGCTGCTAACACCTATGGGAATGGGACGGCTACTGATGGAAGTTACGGCGGAACAGGTACACCATCAATAACAGTAAACGTGAATCCGCGTGATGGGTTTTTTGATTTAAGCAGTTCGAATTCAGGCCATGCCTGGGTTACAATAACTAACAATGATGGAACATCAGTTATTATTGGGAATTACCCGGGTGGACCAAGAGACGATAGCGATGGAATTCCGACAGCTTCTTACACATGGACAATAAACCAAAATCAAGCGGATGCTGCCCGTATGGCCATAAAGCAACCAGGTTATAAGTTTTTTTCAGATAATTGTGTGGATCGCGTGGGAAAAGCATTAGATGTGTCAAGAATTCAGCATCCCAACTTTAATACTCTTGGCATATCAGATCCTAATAAGGTGTATACCTGGATAAATAATTTGAATTCGTCAAATAAATCAGGGAAGAATAAATAATACTGGAGGGTTATAATGTCATGGAGACTATATGATATGCTTAAATGCATATCAAGGAGACAATTAGTTTTATTTACATTATTATTTTTAATATATTCGGAGAATGCAATGGCAATAGATTGGAGTTTCTTTTTTTCTAACAAAAATTATCAAACCAACATAGAGGTTTTCGCATACATTTTGAGAGAAGACCAAATACAATTAAATACTATTTTTGGTGAACCGGTTAATTTACACCAGTTGCAGCATAAGGATTTAATTAATCCCAAGAATTATCTTCTTGTGCGACTAAAAAATAAAGGGAACCAAGGTGCGTGGGGAAGCTTAATCATTAATATTAACGGGGTAAAGTATATTAAGCTTGAAATTCCTTTTTTAGGTTCTAATATGACTAAATTTTCAAATTATTTACTCCCATTAGAACTTGTTTTGCCGGAAGATGATCATATTCCCAAAATTGAAACTGAATGGGCGGGCTTATATAGTAAATAGCAGATACAATCGTCCCGATGCCGTTCTATCCGATAAGCCTGAACCGAAATGCTTATTGTTATAACAATCCAATAGTGTTACGGGATTTAGATGGACATGAAACAGAGGTGGATCCCATTGTCTGGACAGTTTAACGGCTGATTTAAGGTGGAAGCCACCATCCATCATGCCGCTTGGTAAACCGGATAACCTGCCTTGGGCAGATTCCAGTATGCCTCTTTTGGCAGTGCGGTACGGGGTCAAACCTACAATATACATTAAAGAGAAATACAGAAAGGCAAGGGGTCAGTTCTCGACATGAGACAAAATAAGGGCTATTTAAGGATATTCAATTGACAGGGCATTGCTGAAAAGGGTAATATTATATCAGTAAACCGGGGCTCATCCAGCATTTAGCATATTATCAAATCACTAAAAAAACCGGTTTGTTCAAAGTAGTATAGTTCTGAGCGCATTAATATTAAAAAGTTAATATATTTTACTTCGTACAGAAGTAGCAGATAGCGATGAAGCCTGATACGTCGCTTCATCGTTAAAAGCAAATCACCTTCATTCATAATTTTACGAAAGAATCATAGATCAAGTGCATTATTGAAAAAATGGGGAGACAAAAAATGACAAGAAAACATTTATTTTTTAGCTTATTATTTTGTTTATTCATGCTGACCGGAGTTGCTGAGGAGTTATTTGCTGAGATTCCTGTCTCAGGAATAATAATATCTGATACAACATGGACCTGTGAGAACAGTCCATATATTGTTACAGAAAGTATTTTAGTGTCGGACGGGGTTATTCTTACAGTTGAGCCATGTGTTACAGTCAGGTTCAATACCGGGACCGCTATTACGGTAAATGGAACGCTGATCGCAATAGGGACTAAAAGCAATAAAATAACTTTTACATCTGCTCAGACCGCTCCTGCTCCGGGGGACTGGGGTTATATATTTTTCAGTGATCCAAGCAAAGATGCAACATTCGATCAGGATGGAAATTATACAGGCGGATCTATTTTAGAATATGCAATTGTTGAGTATGCAGGCGGGGAAAATGTTCCCAACAACGGCGCTGTCAGACTGAATAATGCTTATCCCTTTATCAATAATTGTTTTATCAGAAACAACTATGCATCAGGTATTAAAGGGTGGAATCTATTTTCAAGTAAACTGAAGATTGCCAATAGCGAAATAAACAACAACACAGCATCCCAGGCAAACGGAGGAGGGGGCATCAATATCTCAGGGATTGCTGATATCCTGAACTCTACCATAGATAACAATACTGTTAATATTCAAGGCCCTTGCAGTGGTTGTGGCGGCGGGGGTATATACGTTGAAGGCAATGTTACCCTCTCTAATAATATAATAAGCAACAACACTGCAGGCGTTGGGGGTGGAATATACGCAAAAAGCACAAAGACAGGTTACGGCGTTACTATATCAAATAACAGTATAATCAGAAACACCGCTGAAAATTCACCTGCTTTCAATTACATTGCCGGCGACAATAAAAATATCGGCAACAATACTATTACGAATAATATGGCAACCGGAACCGCTCCGACCTATACGGTTTATATGGGTTCGTTTCCCCTTTTTAACTATAATAATATCTTTGACAATTCCGCTATGTACGAATTGTGGAACAATAATATCCAGGGGTTAAAAGACTTAAATGCGAAAAACAATTGGTGGGGCGTTTCGTTACAGCCTGAAATTGAAGAAAGGATATATCACTTTATAGATGATCCTGCAAAGGCAGTAGCGGATTATAACCCATGGGATACAGCCATTCGCACAGACGCTCCGCTCTCGCCCCCCTCAGGACTTGCTGTAACCGCAGAAACAGGACAGATCGTTTTAACATGGACCGCCAATCCGGAACCCGACATAGCAGGCTATAAGATCTACTGGGATACGGATCATGGTCGTCCTTATTCAAATAGCGCTGATGCAGGCAATGCAACAAATTATGCAATCTCAGGACTTTCTGCCGGGACGTATTATTTTACCGTTACAGCCTATGATACAGATTATAACTCAGCAAATGATGAGCCTGATACAATAGTTAATGAGAATCAGACAAACGGCAATGAGAGCTGGTATGCGGAGGAAAGCTGCAATGACGGCATATCAGCAATAAGTGCGAAGCTCAATTATTACAGGGATGCTGACAAAGATACTTTCGGAGATCCGGATGAAACGCTGCAATCCTGCACGCCGCCGCAGGGTTATGTAACTGACAATACTGATTGTAATGATAGTAATGCAATAGAGTTTCCGGGTCAGACATGGTACAAGGATGAAGACAATGACGGGTATTCTGACGGCACCGTGCAAGTGTCGTGCAAACGGCCTTCTATAAAGTATAAGGCGTTGCCAAATCTGACTGCCGCAACAGGTGACTGCAAGGACACCGATAAATCGGTAAATCCTGGCGCAGTTGAGGGGCTGCCGGGAGATATAACATGTTTTGACGGAAAGGACAATGATTGCGACGTGTTGCCGGACGATAAGGATCCGGATTGCATTTCCACCGGTTTGGACCTGTTTGTGATCTTTGTAAGCAATCCTCCTGCAAGCAGAAGGCGCGGCAGTGATTTTACAGTTAGCTATTCAGTAATAAATCAGGGAGAAACAAAAGCGGGCAGATCCAGAACGCTATTTTATCTTTCGACAGATACTGTTAAGAATGATAATGATATACCTCTAAAAAATAAAGGCTCAGTGCCGAAGCTGAATTCAGGGAAAATTATAATAATGAAGAACCGTGTTACT
>JAGVGM010000332.1 GCA_020057065.1 Thermodesulfovibrionia bacterium | reverse complement strand
TCAACATGTTAAATCAAAATAAATGTTTTTTTATGAGTATGGGAAGTAAAAAAGAAGTGACTGAAAAACAATTTTCAGGGAGTTGTGCAAAGCTCTCAACACCATTGTCAGAGGAAATAATGGCATCCGCTTGTCCTACTGCCACCCATTGATTGATTCCGTCCGTATCCACTCCCCAGAGATTTGCAGTCGTGTTGGAGGACAGCGTAGTCCAATTGCTACCTCCATTCGATGAAGGATACTCGTGGAGCAGGTGGCCGAATCGCGTGGAATACGCAAATTACCTATGCCAAGTAGAACCGTTGCTCCATACCAGCACTTTTTTATCCTGCGACAACTGGACGGTAACGCTCCACTCTTTGCAATCCATGATGCCGCCTTCAATCTTTCCGTGAGCAACATCTTTTCTATCATTGGTCAGCTTCAAATATCCATCCGGTTGTTTTTCAACTGTTGCCTGCCCGGAGCCGGCAAACCAACTTCCAACCATGTCCTCAGCTTGAATTACGCTGCTGAATTTCATAGTTTCAGTAGATACCGGCGCTGGTGTCGAAACAACAGCCTTAGAATCGTCAGACTTTCCGCACCCTTGAATTGAAGCAACCAAGATAACAGCAGCAAAGCCATAACACATCTTTCGAATAAACATTTTACTCTCCATAAAGTTAAACAAGTTGTTGATTAAATCCAAGCTGTGGGACATATTATACGGAATTATCGGAACTTGTCAATGAAAATGAGACACCTCCATAGAGACCTTTGAATAACTTTCCAAATTCCGGATAATGACATTTTTAAATATTTTTCAAAAATATCAGCAAGGAGAATACGTTAAATTTATCAAATTTTCTTAAAAATGGGGGATAGTCTGCAAGTAATCCAACGCCAGAATGATAGGACTGCAGATGGGATTCATATTCCTGATCTAAGACTATTGACCACGTGCCAACCGGCAAAGATCATCGATCATGGCGATCTACTTGAGTTTGATGTGCAAGAGCAAGGAGATTCGCTCCTGATCTTGAGCCAGCAGTTCCATCGGGATTGGCAGGCGTCGGGACAGACCGCCTCCGGGTGGACGGCGTTGAACACTGTGCCCGTTAATGACGTCTTTCAAGGGGTTTTGTTAACTGGTGAGGTGCATAAGGTACGGATTCAGTTTTTGCCCTATGTAAGGTTCGCATGGATCGCGCATGCCTTTTGGCTTCTTATGCTTACGGGACTTACTTATCAGGCAATAGGGATGCGCTTCGCTGAATTTGCTGGCAGTGCATGGGCCTCAAGAAAATAGAATTGCCTTCCTTCTGTATCTGGTAAAATAAATGGGCGAGTCGATCGAAAGCATGACGAAGCAGTATTTAGTATTAAGTTGGGGTGGTGTAACTTTATGAAAAAAATAATTTTATTGTCTCCATTTCTCGCAGGAAAGGAGTTTCTTTGCTGGATTTTGAACCGGTTGACGGGCCTGACTCCCTCGCAGCCAGATTTCCAGAAATGCGTCACCTAACAAACGGATGGCGATTGTTTTGCGGAGGGCCAATTCATAGCGGGGCAGTTCACGGTCAAGGGCGAGCAGCGTGAGATTATGCTCAAAGCCACCGAGAATCTCGTTATCTCCATGCTAAAAAGGCCAGATCGGTCACCATGAACGGCTATGGGGATGTGTTTGCAAGCAAGCCTTGCCGGCAGGTTTTACATCAGGTTAATCGCAAAGACAACCCCGATATGCTATCAACTTCATTACCAAGATGCAGATATGCGGCACTTGCAATACTACTGGATCACTACAGGTAACCCGATGCTCACGCTTATTCAACAGTTTCGCAACATAGCGCGTAATCGCTCGATGATTTTCGCTCTGGCGCTAAGAGAATTAGGTAGTAAATATGCCGGCACTTTGGGCGGATTTTTGTGGGCTTTTGCGCAGCCACTCGCCACCATCGTGATTTTCTACTTCGTTTTCGTTATCGGCTTCAGAGCCCAAGGCCCCGGCACTACCCCCTATATTCTCTGGTTCGTTTGCGGATTAGTGCCTTGGTTTTATTTCGCTGAAACGCTACCTGCCATGACCAGCACGATCACTAGCAACGGGCATCTGGTTAAAAAAACGGTATTTCCGACCGAGATATTGCCCTTGGTGCATCTGGCTGCAGGGTTGGTTCCTCATGTGATTTTCCTGCTCATCCTGACAGGTATGATGGCCTTCTTTAAGATTCCGTTTTTTCTTGATCGTATATTTGTCATTTATTATTTGATATGCAGCTGCGCATTTTTGGTCGGCCTTGGATGGATGCTTTCTGCATTCCAGGTTTTTTATCGCGACATCTCCCAAGGACTCACCATCGTAATAAATATGTGGTTCTGGATAACCCCGATAGTCTGGTCGCAGGACATCATGCCGGCTCAGTATCAGGGTCTGATGTTCTATAACCCGGTGTACTACATCGTTGAAGGGTATCGCGGGATGCTCATCTACAACACAGTAGTGTGGCCGAGCGTGGGAGCAACCGCCTATTTCTGGGGAATTACCGCGCTGGTGTTTTTCGTTGGCAACTATGTTTTCCGCCGACTTAAACCAGAATTTGCTGACGTCATGTAAATAGGATCACATGGATATCAATATCGCTATTTCCGTTCGCAACGTTTCCAAGAAATTCAGACTGTTTTCTTCTCCAAAAGAACGCCTGTTAGAAGCACTGCACCCGTTCCGCAAGCAGTATCACCATGAATTCTGGGCGCTGAAGGAAGTATCCTTTGACGTCCATAAGGGCGAGATCGTAGGTATCATGGGACGTAACGGCTCAGGAAAATCAACTCTCTTGCAGATTATTTGCTCTGTCATGAAGGCCACTCAAGGCGAGGTTTGGGTCAAGGGCCGTATTTCAGCCCTCCTCGAACTGGGCGCCGGCTTTAATCCTGAATTTACAGGTCGGGACAACGTCATTTTGAATGGCGCAATCATGGGATTTACCCGTAAGGAAATGTTGCGCAAGCTCCCAGAAATTGAGGCCTTCGCTGATATTGGCGAATTTTTCGATCAGCCCGTGAAAACCTACTCATCCGGGATGTTTGTCCGCGTCGCCTTCGCAGCGGCAATCCATGTCGATCCGGAAATATTGATTGTCGATGAAGCATTGAGTGTTGGAGATGCCAAGTTTCAGCACCGCTGCTTCCAGCGCATCCGTGATTTTATGCAGCAGGGTAAGACCATTCTGGTTGTATCGCACAATACTGATACGTTGTTGCGCATATGCCATCGTGGGGTCGTAGTTGACGCAGGACAGTTACGTCACGTTGGTTCTATTTCAAGTGCTGTTGATTGCTATGCTGAACTGTTATATGGTTCCACTAGAAAAATTGATATCTCCCCTGATTCGACGAATTCAGGTTCACGCACGGACACTCCGGGTGATGCGTCATTGCCTCTTGGATCCCTAAGTGAAGATACCCGCGACAGAATTTCCGAAAAGTCTTGTTATAACGAACATGAAACGCGACTCGGCAATGGTGCTGTCAAGATTATCGACTTTGACTTGATCGTTGATGGCGAAGTGAATCCTCATGAAATCAAAACAAACAAGGATATTCAACTGATCGTTAAAATTTGCTTCAATGAGAGCATTAGCGGCGTTTCCTTTGGTTTTGCAATTGTTTCGATTGATGGCACTTACATATCCGGAACCAATTCCGAGATGATGGGTAGACCATTTTTATCTGCAGATGCCGGCAAGTGTATTGCTGTCAGGCTTCGGTGGAAGTCGCACTTCGTCGGAGGAGAGCGTTTTTTAAATATTGGGTGCCATCGCGTAGTGGATGGGGAGAAGACCTTTCTAGATGTCCGCCGCTCTGTGGCAAAACTTAAATTTGCCGACACACCCGGAGTTTATGGGTTTGTGGATCTCGAGATGGATCCTGAAATCATTGAACTACCGAAACATTAAGCTTGATCATGAAAAACCCAATGCTGTCGATTGGAAAATTTGGGTTTCCGATGATGGGTCGAATGACGACAACGTGAGAGCTTTGAACCGAAACAGCGAGCACATTCCCAGCTGCTTTTGGCTGGGATCTTCAAAATCTTAATAGATATCGATAATAAAGTCACCTCCGGCTTTGCCGGAGGTATATGACTTAAAAAAATAGCAGAATGATGCAGATCATCCCACAAGGAGAGAGGTTTGAAAAACTTCCCAGATTTCGGATAATGACATTTTTATAGGTTTTCAAAAAATATCAGTAAGGAGAATACGGTAAATTTATAAAATATTCT
>JAGVGM010000272.1 GCA_020057065.1 Thermodesulfovibrionia bacterium | reverse complement strand
CTTCATTAGTGGCTCCTTTCTTTTTTGTTTTCCGTTCCGTGGATTATACCCCACGGGGGAGCCACTTATTATTTTCAACTAACTTTAGTTTAACCTCCACAAAAAGGAAGATATAACTACGAGGATAAAGAATGCTATACCAATAATGATTTTACAAACTGACAATAAAGCACCAACTAAGTCAGAGGTGGCAAAAGCGTATGACCTAAGATGTCGGGTTGTCCACAGTGGCACAAAAGACATGGTTAGCATACAATTCTTAAATAAACTCTGTTTTTGGGCAACGCAATGTTTATCATTATGTATTCATTTGTCTCTCCGAGGTTACACGACAAGAAAACAAATTGAATTCCAAACTGATCGAATTAATAGACGAAGTAAAGGATCAAGGGGTCAGTTCTCGACATGAGACAAAATCAAACTTCATGTTCTCGAAATGTCTGATGTCGAGAACTGACCCTATGAATGCAAGCTTTTAGTTAGATTTCTGAAGGAGATAAAAATCAAATGAAAATTTCAGATTGGCTGGATGAAAAGAAAGCAGAGAATGTGGATGTATCTCAAATCGTATTGCCTAAAGATATGTCTTTTGATGAAGCCCCAGATGAAACTATTTATTTCAAAGAGATTAAACCTTGTGGGCTTCTCTGTACAGAAAATCATCCCTTTTCTACGGTCGAACGCTTTGGACACTGGTATTACAGTAGAGGTCAAGACAAGAAAGCAGGTATTCATTCATTAAAAATGATGTGGAGGCTGTTTACAAAGGATAAAGATATTGCTCTCCAAACGGCAAAAGCACACATAGAATAAAAAAAAGAGAGAGGATCAATGTCAGGTTCACATTTTCATGCTGGGACAATATCCAGCAAACAATTGTGGGTAGCGACTGGTCTTACATTCGCTTTTTGCTTGGGCGAAGCAGCAATGGGTTACTTCGCCAACAGCTTGGCATTGATGGCAGATGCAGGTCACAACTTTGCGGATGCGATAGCTTTGGCGCTCTCCGCCTTCGCCTTATGGATGTCAACCAAGCCCGCAGACAGTAAACGGACTTTTGGCTACCATCGAATTAGTATTTTTGCCGCTTTAGTCAACGCAGCCGGTTTAGTGCTGATGGCTGGGATAATCTTCTGGAAGGCTTTGCAACGCATAAACGTCCCAGAACCAGTTCAGAGTTGGCCGATGATTTGGGTGGCTCTCTTAGCCATAGTCGTGAACTCGGGCTTTGCGTGGTGGTTGTCCGGAGATGCGAAAGAAGACTTGAATATTCGAAGCGCCTATCTTCATATGGTTGGCGATGCCGCCGCCTCTTTCGGTGTCGTCATTGGCGGCATCATCATTGCACTAACGGACGCTTATATTGCCGACCCTATTGTTTCAATAATATTTGCAGCGTTGGTATTGTGGAGTTCATGGAGCATTCTCACCGAATCTATTCACATACTTTTGGAAGCTGCACCCATAGACGTGGACTTAGCGAAAGTCGAACATGCAATTCGTGGTGTGAAGGGAGTGCTCGATACTCACGATTTACACGTCTGGACGGTCTCTTCAGGCTTGATTGCGGGTAGTTGCCACATCGTGGTGGCGGAACAAAGCGTAAGCAACTGTCAACAAATTCATCAGAATGTGGCGCATATGCTGGCACACGATTTCAAGATTAGCCACACCACGATTCAAGTTGAGGCTGAGGATTGTGGCGGGCATGAGCACACGGCACACCGCAAGCACGAGCATGCCCACTAAGCTCAAATGAACGAATGAGTGCCACAATACGCTTTTTGAGCTTGCGATTAATAATAACTACTACAATTAAAGCAGGTTAAGTTATTGCGCTTAATGTCTCTTGCAGGCTCTTAGCATCCTCAACATTAAATATTCTCACATTACCATCGATTCTCTTTATCAGCCCGGACAAGACTCTTTTAGGTCCTACCTCTATAAATGTATCAACACCGCTTCCAACCATGACCTTTACAGAATCTTCCCATAAAAGAGGTTGATTAAGCTGCCGCACAAGTGATGTTTTGATCTCCTGAGGATCTTTTAAAAAGGCAGCATCAGCATTATTCACAATCGGAATTTGTGCCGGATGCAACGGGGTGTTATTCAGCAACACCGAGAGTCTTTCCGATGCTCCCTTCATAAGGGTGCAGTGTGAAGGCACAGACACGGCAAGCGGTATGGCCCGTTTTGCTCCTGCATTTTTTGCAAGTTTTATCGCCTCTTCAACGGCATTTTTCTCACCCGCAATAACTGTCTGTCCGGGACAATTATAATTTGCAGCCGCTGCGTAACCGGACCGGACGGAAGCACAAACTTTAACTATCGCTTCTCTTTCAAGTCCTATAATTGCGGCCATTAATCCTTTGCCTTCCGGCACCGCCTCCTGCATATATTGTCCTCTTTTCTCAGTTATCTTTACAGTATCTGCAAATGAAATAACACCACCAGCCGTAACAGCAGTATATTCACCGAGGCTGTGGCCTGCTATGCAAAAAGGTGTAATACCTTTTGCAGAGAGTATCTTAAATGCAGCATAACCGGCAGTAAGAAGACACGGCTGCGTCCTGAAAGTTTTATTCAGTTCATTCTCAGGCCCATTGAAACTGAGTTCGGAAACATCATATCCTAAAGCGTCAGATGCTGTTCTGTATATTTCTTTTACTTCTTCAAAATTATCAAATAGATCTTTTCCCATGCCGACATGCTGCGACCCCTGACCGGGAAAGACAAAAGCGATTTTCATTTTGATCATAACCTCCTGAAATAATAAGACTGCCTGAAAATTATACCTTTTGGACTATTCTAAATCAACGAATCAATCCTAATGTAATGCGTCATTTCAGCCGAATACTTATACACAGGAGGTAAGTATATCCCAAATGAAGATTTATCGATGCTGTATTAATTTATTAAAGAAAGTTTTCGGGGCGGTACAATAACTCTATGTTAGTCAGATATTTCATGACTCCCGAAGTAATTACGCTTTTTCCTGAACAAAAATGTCTTGAGGCTTTACATTATCTCAAGAGACATCATGTCCGGAGGGCCCCGGTCCTGGAAAACGATCAGCTTGTCGGAATGATAAGCGAGCGGGACCTGTATCGCGCTCTTCCTCGAACACTCTGGCAGACCTCCAGGGAAGAGGAATCAAATATATACATATCCGTTAAAGATGTTATGACAACTCATGTTCACGTTGTAAGTCCAAACGACCACCTGGAAACGGCTGCATTTCTGATGCTTAAACACAAGATCGGAGCTATGCCTGTTGTAAAGGAAGGACAAATTAAAGGGCTTATCACTGAATCGGATATTTTCAAAGCCATATGGAACATCCTTTCCTATAGGACCAGATATCGTATACTATTTTTTGATAAAGACCGCGATATGGACAAAGTGCCAAACGATTATTTAGAGCTGTGTTTAAAGCATCATTGTCAGGTCCATACCTTCATATCATACCCCAAACCGGATGGCGGCTATATGCATTACCTCTGCATTCAAGGAACAGGGGGGGATGACCTTATCAAAGATCTATGGTTTCATTCCTGCGAGGTAATTATTGTAGAGAAGGATGCTAATACCTAAATCCCTTTTATTTCTTTTATCCTCTTTATCAGCATTGGAACGATCTCAAACAAATCTCCCACAATGCCATATGTCGCAACATTGAAGATCGGGGCTTCGGGATTTTTATTGATCGCAATTATTATGTCTGATGACTGCATGCCAACAAGGTGCTGGACTGCCCCTGAAATGCCGCAGGCAAAATATATTTTTGGATTAACCGTTTTGCCGGTCTGCCCGACCTGATGGCTGTATGAGACCCATCCTTCGTCAACAGCAGCCCTTGATGCGCCTACAACTCCGTTTAATACCTGTGCAAGCTCTTCAAGCAATTTAAAACCTTTTTCCCCCACTCCCCTTCCGCCTGCAACGATAATTTCTGCCTCATGAAGGTTCACGCTTATCGCGGAAACTTCCTTGACAGAATCAACCACTTTTGTTCTTGGATGAACATTATCCATTTGCAAATTGATAATTTCTCCAACTCTGCTTTCATCATAAGTACCCCGCTTCATCACGCGTGGCCTGACGGTTGCCATTTGAGGACGATAATCAGGACAGAGGATCGTGGCCATGATATTGCCGCCGAAAGCCGGACGCACCTGAAGGAGATTTTTAGTCTCTTTATCTATCTCAAGTGAAGTGCAGTCTGCAGTCAGTCCTGTTCTAAGCCGTGCCGCGACTCTTGGGATAAACGACCTTCCTACCGGTGTCGCTCCCGCAAGGACAATGGATGGCTTCTGTTTATTAATTACACTGGTGAGGATATCAGCATAGGGATCATCGTTAAATTTAATTAACTCAGAATCACTGCACAGATAAACCCTGTCAGCGCCCCATTTAATGAGTTCCTTTGCTTCCGCTTCATCAGCGCCGAGCATCACAGCCAGCAGCTTTGTACCGAGTTCATCAGCAAGCCTTCTGCCGATCCCGAGAAGCTCAATAGAAACCGGAGCCGCCTTCCCTTCCCTCTGTTCTGCAAAAACAAGCACGTCTTTATAATCATTAAGCTGAATGCTGAACGCTGTACGCTGAACGCTTTCTTCTGTCTCGTATATCGCTCCTTCAGGACATACTGAAATACATGTCTTGCAGTAATTGCAATATTCATTGATAAATGCCTTCCCCTCGTTCATCACAATAGCGTCAAATGGACAGGAGCTTAAACAAGTTTCACACCCTGAACACTTTTCAATTCTGACAACTATAGACATTAGTATTCCCTCCGGGAATCCAATGTAAGGATTTGCTTATTTATCATATTCATTCGGCTTCGGCTCATATGCATTTGATATTCCTCAGTTCAGTAAGTAAGGCATTTACCTGTTCTTCCGGCGTGCCCTCGATAATTTTTCTCTCTGCCTTTATTTGTGGAGCAAAAATATTTTTGACCTGTGTGGGTGAACCTTTTAATCCGAGATTGTTCTCGTCGGCCTCTATTTCACTCTTGCCCATCTTTATTATTTCAGCCTTTTTTGCGGCCATCTTCCCTTTTAACGAAGGCATCCTCGGCTGGTTTAATTCTTTAACTACCGTAAGCAATACCGGAAGAGAAGATTCCACGATATCGTATCCTTCATCCATGAGTCTCTGCACCCTGATATGATTAGCTTTAACTTCTTCTACTTTTCTTATGTATGAAATATGCGGAATCCCTAAAAATTCTGCTGTCTCGGGACCCACCTGTGCAGTATCTCCGTCAATAGCCTGCTTGCCGCAGAAGATAATGTCAGCTCCGAGCTTCTTTATCGCCTGAGCAAGTGTATATGAAGTCGCCCATGTGTCGGAGCCTGCAAAGGCCCTGTCTGAAAGAAGCACCGCCTCATCAGCTCCCATTGAAATTGCCTCTCTGAGAGCGGTTTCCGCCTGCGGCGGTCCCATGGTAAGAACGGTGACCTTCCCCCCAAGCTGCTCCTTTATCTGCATTGCTGCCTCAAGGGCGTGAAGGTCAAAAGGATTGATAATGCTTGGAACGCCTTCCCTCATGAGGGTGTTTGTTTCCGGGTTAATCTTTATCTCCGCTGTATCGGGAACCTGTTTTATGCAGACTATGATGTTCATTTCAATACTCTTGACAGGAAATTATACGACCCAAATTGGAGTGTATTATACGATATTAAATTTAATTAGGTAAACCCTGTCAGAAAAGCCGCGAAAGACTATATATCTTGAATCTTTATTTTTATTGTCATTCCACCTTCAGAGAAGGGTGCGGGAATGACAGGCAGGGATATTTTGCCCTTGATAACCGGGGGACTTATAAGGGTTAGATTCTTATAGTTTTCAGTTTTAAATACTTCTCCATCGATTCAAAATCCCTGTCATCATGTAGCAGAGAGAAATGGTAATGAATACAAAAAGTCCCTATCATAACATCTATAGTCTTTCGTACAGTGACCTCGTTTTTTCTAAGAAACCGATAACACTGAAAGTGGTGTCAGATCTACATATTGCAGATTTTTCATGAAGAATGTAGACCTGACACCATTTTGATTCTTTGTTTGTGAATTACAAAATTATGTTTGTATAATAGTAAAACATATCATTAAATAGTTTAAATTTTAAAAGTGGTTCATTATGCTGGCGAAATAAAATACCTAAGAAAAAGGAGCGCGCAATGGCAGATAAGAAGACCATATCCCCTGCTGAGCTCAAGAGGCGTCTTGACGAGATGAAGGTCGAGTTTCTCTTCGACCTCAGGAACGAGGACGAATTTAAGGCATGGCGGATAGAGGGCAGGGAGGATTTCCCGGTCTTGAATATCCCTCAGATTGATTTTGTCGGAGAAGAAGACCGCTACATAGACCAGTTCCCGAAGGATAAAGAGATAAACGCGGTCTGCGCGCACGGGGATTCGTCCCGTTACTCAGCGGAACTTCTTACTGAGAAGGGCTTCAATGCCGTGAGCCTCGAGGACGGCATGGACTTATGGAGCGAATATTACGAGATACACAAGGTGTCCGATTCCCCGCTTATTTACCAGATGTACAGGACGGCCAGAGGCTGCATGTCTCATATCGTGGTTTCTGGAGGCGAGGTCTTTGTTATAGACCCGAACAGACACGTAGAAAAGATTATCGGTTTCGCTAATTCAATAGGTGCAAAGATCACGCATGTCATTGATTCCCATCTTCACGCAGACCATATATCAGGAGGAATAGATCTCGCCCAAAAGACCGGCGCGCAGTATTTTATGAATCCCATAGATGCTGATGGCGCAACCTTCACGTTCGTGGAGCTTAGAGACGGCATAGAGATAAAAATATCTGATAATAATTTCTTTGCTATTCAAACGCCCGGGCATACTCCAGGGATCACAAGCCTCCTATTAAACGGGAAGTATCTTTTTACAGGCGATACAATTATGAAGACTGACATGGGGCGTCCTGACTTGGGCGGCAAGGCCGAAGAATGGGCCGGGATGCTTTACAATACGCTTTTCAAGAAGCTCAAAAGTCTTGGCGACGATATAATAATCCTGCCATCGCATGCAGACTCTATAAAGGAGCAGGATAAAAGCGGCATTGTCTCGCTCACCTTGGGCGAGTCGAGACGCAAGAGCAAGCTCTTCAGTCTAACGGACTATAAAGAGTTCATAAATTACATCATATCGAGCCTGCCGGAAAATCCGGAAAGTTATCAGGAGATGAGAAAGGCGAACTTGGGTCTTATATCCCCTGACGAAGCGAAGAAGAAAGAGCTTGAGATAGGCAAGAACCTCTGCGTCATGAAGAAACCGGAACAGGCTTAGAGGGTATCTGCCTGTTGGTCGCGCCGGTATTTTTCTTTATAAAATATATCGCCTGCTTCCTCAATTCTTTATTGTTCTTACGCTCGTTCCCCCTCGCTGTAATATGATACAACGCTCTTTCATACTCTATGCGCAACGGTCTTGCCATGTCCCCTTTTTAGAAATATATAAAAAAGATTACCCTTTTCTGCGATGCACTGTCAATTAAATATCCTCAATTGCCCTTATTTTGTCTCATGTCGAGAACTGACCCCTTTGCTTTTCTGTTATACCCTGATTTAAGATTTCCTTTCAATCAGACGCCCCGCAAGAAACTTATGAAGTACACTTGATATCAGTGTTTGATAAGGAAGTCCCTCTTCAATTGCCTTCTTCTGAATATCAACAAGGTCCTTCTGAGACATTCTAATATTTACTCTCTTGTCCTTACGAAATGTCGCTTTGGCATACTCCTGATATTTCTTTATTCTCCCCTTTATTCCCTGAACAGACTTCCACTCGCCTTTTTCAACTGAATCAAGCAATGATTTTTCTTCTTTACTTAACTTCATCTTTATCTCCTAAATACTTTTTTGTCATCTTCCGGCTTGGAATGATTGTTTTTAGAAATATTATTTTCTCATCTTCTACAAAAGGAACAAGATAAACATAATCATCTATATTCACAATAAATATTTTCTGATTAGGATAGTTCTCCTTGTTTGGATGTTCGATAATATCCAAAAGACCATCATGCATAATACAGAAGACAAGCTCTTCAAAGGATATCCCTCTCTCCCGTATTAGTTCATCATTTTTATCAACATTCCAATCAAAATATTTCATGTTATTTATAATATTATAGTGTGTGCCTTTTGTCTACAGTTGAATTGTCATCATCTACGTGGGAAGTAGATAAGCTCACTGACGAGTGCCATGTATGGCGTTAAAGAGCATGAAACCGATTTGAAAATCTCATGTCACTGCTCAACCCCAGAAACGTCCTGTGGCACTCGTTCATATGCAGCGTCAGATTAGACTTTTTTATTCAGCTTTTGCCAACTTCAACGCTGGCTTAGGTTTAAAACGAACTAACCTATTGCTGTATTGTTTCTGTATCTGTTGAATATGTTCGTAGTATTTCTGAGGATCGTTCTGACACTCTGCTTCAATCTCATGTCTGATTCTACGAATTTCTTTTAGGATAGGTTCTTGTTCCATGTTTGCCCTCCATAAGCTCTTCTGGGGTACAAATTATCGGCGTTCTGATTCCTTGCCTTGCATTAATTTCTTCAATCAACATCTTGATACGACCATTTACAATATGCGTGCAGTTCCACGAAACTATAAAATCTATTCCATGCCATGATGCTACGGCAAGGTGATAAGCATCTGCTCTGGAGTTCTTAGACATTCCTCTCTATACTCGCATGCGAGGCAATCCGTCTTACGCCCCCGAAATTTAAACGCCCTCTTTCCTCTTATCATTACATTGCTGCCAGTACGATACATCCGTTTCCCTGCCGGACAGATGCAGTGGGTATTGTCCTCACTCATCGTAAAATCTTTTACCCTGTACATTCCGGTTGTCGTCCCGTAATGCTCTGTATGTTCTTTATAAGATCGCTCCTTGTACTTCTCCACTCCCGCAAACCTCGGATCACGTTTCCGAAACTGTGTGTCTGCTACATATCCGTCTATCCCTTCTTCCATCAGCATCTTCACGTTCGCTTCTGTATGAAACCCGCTGTCCGCTGCAAGCTTTGCTGTTTCAAATACGTCTTCTTCACTGCAAATTTCCCTGAAGTTCTCCCTCGTCCCCTCTACCATCGGTGAAAGCAGATCATGCTCCTGCGCTGTCCCGAACGCCTCAGCGTGTAAATCACCTGATGTTTGTCATCCACTACCGCCACCCCGTCATAT
>JAGVGM010000172.1 GCA_020057065.1 Thermodesulfovibrionia bacterium | reverse complement strand
TACCCTTGCTGCCGTCTCCCTTGCGCTTGAACGTTCAAGGATATTACGTATATCGCGGGTGTCGTATTTGATCGCACCGGCAAGGTCTGCATGACCGGGACGCGGACGCGTAACGGGAAGGGACTTGGGATTCGGGATTGGTTATGTAGGGGCGATTCATGAATCGCCCCTACAGGTTCCGGATCCATGATCTCTTTCCAATTCTCCCAATCTTTATTTTCAATCAACAATGTTATCGGTGAGCCAATTGTCTTTCCATGACGCACCCCTGAAAGGATCTGTGCATGGTCGGTTTCTATCTTCATCCTACCGCCCCTGCCGTAGCCCTTTTGCCTTCTTGCAAGGTCTTTATCTATGTCTTCAGAGGACAAAGAAAGGTTTGACGGGACTCCGTCAATAATGCAACTCAGCGCCTGCCCGTGTGATTCTCCGGATGTAAGATATCTAAGTTTTTCAAGCATGATTTTAATTGGAGATATTATAATCTAATTTATTCCAATAAGAAAGACAGATGGGGGAAATTTGCAATCCAGACAACAACACCCCCGAAGCTTCGGGGGTGTTGTTAAAGGAGGTATGAGTAATTTTTCTAATCCACAGTTCCGGTAACTGTTCTCGGATAATCAACACCTTTGTAATTGACTGTTATTGTAATTACAGCGATCTCTGCCGGATCAGTATCAGCGACATCTGAATCTTTTAAAATAAACGTCAGTTCTTTTGGTCCCTGTACGAACAAATCCGGGAAGGTGTATGAAGTAGTTCCGGCAAGCTCGCCTACATCTGTTGATATGGATACGGTTGTGTCTCCAATCAAGTAATTCAGATTTATGTCAGAAACCAATAACGTGAAAGTTTGAGAACCACCGTCAGCAATTGCAAAAGTATCAGGATTCGTCACAATATAAGCAGGTATGCCCGTTATCAGCAATGTTATATTTTCGACTATTGTTTTGTTGGCATCCCATGAACCATTAACTGCGTCATCACATGTTTCATCGCCGTCGTCATCTATATAAAGCTCTTCCGGATCAGCGCTGCCGTCATCGTACGCGTCATCATCATTTGCATCAAGGAACGCTTCCTGAGAAGTGTCTGTAAAGGTCTCGCCAGCATTATAGGAGCCGTTTCCATTTCTATCAATGAAAGCCTCCTCACCTCTTGTGGTGACCATAATTGTTGCCCATCCGTCCCTCGGATGCCCTGAATTACATTCTGAGGTTCCGTATACATCTATCCCGTAATCTGCTTCCAGTCTCGCACACAGGGTATTTTCCCATGCTGCCGGTTCAACATCAGCCGGATCAGGGTTCTGGGTCCTGAATACTACTGTTGCCCAACCGCTTTCATCAGTTACGGCATTTCTGTCTATAGCGCCTGATTCAGCATAAAAGGACATTGTAGTGCCTTCAAGTACATTGTAGTTGCCGAACCTGTCTGCCATATAGACATCTAAATTTGCCTGTATGTTCGCCCAATTAAGTCCTTCCAGATTCCATTTTTCTGTAGCTAAAGTTAAATGAGCGTCATTCGGGACCCCGCCGCCGATTGATATGGCTGTAGATGAAGATGACATGCTTGTCCCTGTAACAGTGGCAACGATAATAACAGGACCGGCTACTGTACCGCTGTTTAAATAAACAGACGCTTCTCCATCTACTGTAGAAGATGTCGCAGTTGTCGGTGATGCATCGCGCGAGCCAATGTATTCACCGCCGTTGTCAGGAAGTCTGCCGCCGCCGGGCCCGCTCATTACAAAATCAACTTGTGTCCCGTCAACAACAGCATTGCCGTTTATATCTTTAACAAGAAATTTCACAAGAGATGTCTCTGTCTGCCCCGACCCTCTAATCCCGATAACCGAAGGCGTGGCAGAATCAAACTCGATACTTCCTGTATCCGGAGCAGTTATGGCTATATTAACAGTATCATCAACACTGCCTGCTGTTCCTGTTACTGTAACTGTTCCGGGAGTGGTTGATGCTATAAATGTCGCAGTAGCTGTTCCACTGGCAGTGGTTACCTGAGCATTTATTGTTCCGTAGGTTGAAGAGCTCAGAGTAAGAGTAACTATTGTTCCGTCTGCAACATTATTATCATCACTATCCAGCACGATTGCCGAAACGCTGGAAGTGCCGAGAACGGTGATTGATGTTGGATTTGCCGCAAGAGTAATACTTGCGGGCGGATTATTTTCTGACCCACCGCTGCCTCCTCCACTACCTCCACCTGATTCCGGAAGTCCCCCTCCTCCGCCTCCTCCGCCTCCGCAAGAATATAATATAAGAGAAGCTGAAAGCAGTAATAAGTTTATAACTCTGATCATTTATCCTCCTTATTCTGTGGAGACCTCGAATTTTGCGGTTGCTGAAAGAGACCCGGAGACAACTATCAAACTACCCGTATATTCAACAAGACCTCCCTGATACCTAATTTTCAGATAAAATGCTCCATTCCCGTCTGTTGTTACATCCATTGGCGAATCTTCAGGGGTATCCCCATCATAAAGCTGTACAAGCCCTGGTGGATTTGGTATAGCCCATGGATAAGAAATTGATAAATTTACATTATTAAGCGGTATACCATTTGCATCCTTAACAACGATTACAAAACAACAATATTCGTACCAGTTTGTTTCAGTGTCTATAATTGTTATCGTATCAGGGGCGCCTGATATGGTTATTTTACCTTCTGCAGGCGCATCATTGCCTCCCCCCCCACCGCCTCCGCAAGAGGAAAATATAAAAAGAAATATCGTTATTGTTAGAAGTAGAGTAAATTTTCTCATTGTGCCTCCAATTTCTACTATTTTGTAAGTAAAATAAATTTCAATTTAACGTTCCCCGAAATCTCGTATAACTCATATCGTCAAACGATATACAAAACTTAAGTTCAATTCTATTTAACTATCCTCGGTGTTATGAAAACCATAAGTTCCGTTTCAATATCCTCATTTTTTTCGGTTTTAAACAGCCATCCGAGACCGAATATTTTGCTGAGACCCGGTATCCCTGACGTATCTTTTGAAATGATGGTCTTAAATATTCCGGCGAGAGCTAACGTGTCGCCATCTACTATTAAAACCTGCGTTGTGACTTCATTGATATTTATTGTCGGCACGTCATTGACCGTATGCGAAAAATCAGCTTCATTCTTCTTTGTTTCTATGTTCATCAAGATGGTTCCTTCAGGGGTTATATGCGGTGTCACTGTGAGTTCGATCGCTGCGTCAGCAAATGAAGTTTGCGTCCCATCCGCTGATAACGTCGGATAAGGTATCTTTTTACCCTGTATTATCTTTGCCTTTTGGTGGTCCATTGTCATGATCCTCGGGTTGGAGATTATCTTGCCTTTTCCGGCTGCCTCCAATGCAGAAAGCTGTATGTCAAGCGCCCTCAAGGCCCCTGCGCCTATATAGCCTATTCCTATTGAACCTCCAGACCCTTGCCCGACAGTAGCAGGGAGGTTTACCAGTAAGGGATTACCCGAGAAGAATCCGTTTTTGCCTGTAAGGGTTGTGCCTCCAATTTGTGTCTGAGGAGTGGGTTTCACAAGCGTACCCCACTGTATTCCGAGCTGCTTTGAGTAATTTGAATTCACCTCTACAATTCTTGCATCAATGCTCACCTGCGGGGTTGGGATATCAAGCGCCTTTATAAGATTTTCGTATTCCGCATGCATTTTCTCAACATCTTTTATGATGACCGAACTCGTCCTCGTATCAGCGCTGATAAAGCCCCTTTTAGTAAGTATCTTGGCGGTTTCAATGGACTTTTTGATTTCCTCAACATTGGCATAATTAACCGAGTATATTTTTGTAATGAGATTACCGGATTTTTCCTGCGATTCTTTTGCCTGTGCTATTTCTTCCTCTTCTTTTGCAATTACGGAAGTGGGGGCTATGCGGATTATATTTCCTTCCATTGTTTTTGAAAGACCATAATTCCTTAGTATGACATCAAGGGCCTGATCCCATGGTACGTCAAGCAGTTTCATGGAAAACTTGCCTTTAACGTCCGGACTTACTACAAAGTTATAACCGCTTATATCAGCAATAAGTCTGAATACATGAATAAGTTCAGCATCCTGGAAATCAAGATTTATTTTTTCTCCAACATATTCCTTGCTTCCAAAAGGTTTATTTTCCCCCGGCTGTGACTCCCGCGGTGTTTCATCTGTCCCTGCTGCTGCATTGCCTGTTTCTCTCTCCGGGTTCATAAAAGCGAGAATAAGCGTTCTATCTTTATATGAGGGCTCAACATCCACCGGCGCGGTAAAAGCAATCTTGAGCTTTGAGCTATTTGCGGAACTCTCATCAGGAATGGGTATAATTTCCGAAACGCCTGCCCTGTCAAATGTTATCGTATCCTTGAAGTCACCAAGCCCGGTGTTCTGTAATTCAACTACAACCTGATAAGGATCAGATACTTTGAAAAGGGTATACGTAAAAGGAGCGTCTGAGCTTATTTTAATCTCGGTTCTTCCGTTCTTATCCCGCACCTCTACCGCTGTGATCTCTGAACTCTTTGCCTGTGGACTTTCAGAGCGAACATCATATGTCAGGAGACTGCAAGAAAACAAAATAATTAAAAATAAAAATACTTTTCTGATTCGCATTATATTACCTCTCTTTTGAAAGCTCTAAAGTTATTTGTTTGGGGTGAATATCCCCCTTATAATCTTTAGAATACTCTACGATCACAACTTTATTTTTTGATATCTCTTCAACCCTGCCCTTGTTAAAACCAATAGCCGTCCCTTTATGTACCGTAAAAGACCTGTTGTCAGGCGTAGCAAGAAGCGCAAAATATTTTTCACCTTTTTGAGCAACAGCCTTTAATGCAAATTCGCTGATATCATAACTCTCAAGTGTGCTAACCTTGCCGGCTGCTCTTTTTTGTGATTTTTTTGTGGTTGCTAAAAGCGGTACAAAAGGATCCCTCCTGTCCCGAGGCTGATATACATATCCTTCTGCCTGCGCTGTTTCCACTGCCTGCGCTTGTGTTACTTCAGGCTGAACAGCAGGGCTTGCCTGCCCTTGCGGTTTTACTGCTTTAGCGGGTGGGGCGGGCGGCTGGCTCTTACAACCTGAAAAAGCAGAGATAACGATAAGCGCCAGGATAGTAAAAGTAGTGAGAAGTCTCATAATCCCGCTTTTCCTTTCATTTCTTTTCCTTCTTATCTTTCTTGTCTTTCTTATCTTTTCCCACTTCAGCCTGAACTATTTCATCAGCGCTTACCGATGCAAATGTACGGGCAGTAAAGACAGCGGTTATGAGTCCTTCTTTTTCCCTGCCCTTCTGGGATTTAATTTTGAGGTCTATATCCGAGATATTCACGAGACGCGGCAGACGGCTGATATGACTGAAAAATACTCCAAGATTGTGATATGCTGTTGAAACTTCAACTTTTACAGGTATCTCTATATAAAGGTTTTCCGGACTGGTCTTTTTTGCCTCGGGTTTCCATAACAGTATCTCAAGCCCCGACTGAAGCCCTAATTCGGATATTTGCTTTAACAGTTCGGATACCTCCTTTTCTTCAGGAAGCTGTTCTTTTAAACTTTCGAGTTTTGCCTTCAAGGATCTGTTTTCTTCTATAAGCGTATCAAGTATTTTGACCTTTTCCTGGCTGCTTGCGATTTCCTGATTCAATTTAGCAATTTGTGCATTGAGGTTTTTAATTTCCTTATTCTTCGGCAAATAAATCATAAAAATAAACAATATAATTAAAACAAGGGCGGGTAATGCAAATATAAGCGCCTGCATCCTGGCAGAAAGATTTTTAATTTTATTAAAGTTTATGTTTATGTTAATTGCCATGCGCTATACCTTGATCCTGAAAGTCAGTTTAAATTTATAGATCTCAAATGTGTCAATTGCTTCCTGCCGTGATTCGATCAATGTAACGTCTGTAAGATATTTCGACTCTTTTAAGCTTTGAACGTATCCTACAAGGTCGTAGTTGGTAAATGCATACCCTTCAATATTAATAAACCTGTTCTTATCAGTTAAACCAGTAAGCCATACACCTTTAGGGAGCTTTTCACTGACTTCATCAAGGAGCCTTAAAGGAACGGTCTGGTCTTTTTTCAATATCTCGATAATCCGGGTCTTATCAAGCAGTTCCTTATTATATTTTTCATAATTTTGAACTTCTATTATCGCCTGTTTCAGTTCTTTCAGCCTGTTCTCTTTTGCCGATAAATCAGACTGCAGGCCGGAAACTTTATTGTTCAGGAAAAGAGTAATAGCAAAAAGCGCTATAATTAATGTGCCTATACCGACAACCCCGTAGACAAGCACAAGCGGTATTTTAACAGGCTTTTTTGTCAGTAACAGGTTTATCCTTATCATTTATCCCCTGTTCTCCTTAATGCCAGGCCTACGGCAACAGATACGATAGGTTCAACTTTCTTTAAGTAGTCCTTATCAAAAGAATCCGGAATAGTAATATTTTTCAGTGACTCAGCCATCGTAGTATTTATTCCGAACCTCTCCGTTAATAAAGGCATAAAACCTGTGGTTAGAGCGCCCCCGCCGCACAGAATGATCTCATTGATATTCTCGTAGTTTGTAGTATCCCTGAAGTAATCAAATGATCTGGAAATTTCTGCAATTATATCTTCAGAAGTAGAAACCAGTACGGCTTTCATATCTTCCTGTGAAATACCCTCCATTTTCCCCTCCTGCTTCAGTTTCTCGGCATTGGCATATGATATTGTAAACTCTTTTTGAAGGGCCTCGGTATGAAGGTTGCCGCCTACTGCGCTGTCTCTTGTAAAAACAGAAATTCCGCCTTTCAGGATATTTATATTGATCATGCTCGCCCCGACATTGACAAGGGCCACATTTTCATCTGTCCTCATCTCATAATTAAGTCCATACATGTTTTCAAGGGCGAAGGCATCAACGTCAACGATCAAAGGATTAAGTCCCGCTCCTTTTGCTACGGTTACATACTCATTTATCTTATCTTTTTTGGCGGCGACGATCAGAACATCCATCATGTTTTCCTTATCTCCAGGACCAAGGATCTGAAAGTCAAGATTGACGTCTTCAATATCAAAGGGGATGTACTGCTCTGCTTCAAACTTTATTGATTCGCTTAATTCGTCTTCAGACATCTGTTGGAAAGATACTCTTTTAATAATTACGGATGAATGACCGGAAAGAGATAATGCGGCGTCTTTAATCTTAATATTGGTATTTGTGATCAGTCCCTTGATCGCTTCAATGACACGTGATGAATCGAGAATGGAGCCGTCTACTATTAATTCCGGCTCCAGTGTTGCGATGCCCAACCGTTCAAGCTGATATTTGCCTTTAACATCCTTGAGCTGAACGACCTTTATATGTTTTGAACCAATATCAAGTCCTACTATATCTTTTTTTCTGAATATCATAGGTCTAAACTTTTTCCTTGCTGGTCCGGGATGAAAAAAACAAGACTGCTTTGACAGTGAGATAAAACTTCAAAACAGTCTTTTCTGTAAACGGCTTTTTAATGTTCACCTTATTCTAATCTCGCATCAGGTTAATTATTTATTAACTGTTTAACCGTTATCTATTTTTTATAATGTAATTTATCGGCAATTATTTTAGAATACTTTAACTTTTCTCCTGACAGCTTTTCTTTCTCTTATAAATAAGTTGCGTAAATGATATCAGAAACTAACCTCCTATACAAGTATTTACTAACAAATAAAAACAGATTTGTATCAATCTTGTCAAGACCATATTGGAAATGTATTTATTATTAACTATATTATCATACAATTTTTTTGATTGGCTGTAATCCCTGTCACAGACTGGTTTATTCGCGGAGAACTCTAAGTCGCGATTTTTTTACGGAAGAAATTCTCTTTCAGATATCTATTTACTCTTCAGCATCTTCTCAACAAAGATAAAGAACCGCCCCAGCCGTTTATAGGTGAGATACAGATAGAGTTCAATGAAAAATTTGTAGTTCCGTTTTTTCCATCTCCACAGTGACAGTTTGTGCAGGGGGGCGAACACTAAATTACTCCAGAAACTCTTTAGAAATCTGTCATAGCGGAATGCAAGAAATGAGTTAATATAAATAGCGTTCAGGAGCCTGGGGTTTTTTATCCAGGGATTTCTTACTTCGTCGTTTGTAAAATTCTTCCAGCCTTCAAGATGTGTCGGTGGTCTAAACCCGGCCTTTAATGCCTCTTGATATAATAATGTACCGGGCAGAGGAACATACGGTTGGATCGGCACCTCTGCGCCGGGATGACGGCTCCGGATCTCATCTGCGAAATTCAGCGTCCTGTTCATCTGTTCCTCTGTCTCGCCGGGCAGGCCGATCATTAAAGAATAAAGAGTTGGGATGTCTCCCTGTGAAGCGACCTTGATACCTTCATCGATCATCCGCCTGTTCTGTCCCTTCCTGATATACTTCAGCACCTCATCATCGGGGGATTCAACTCCAAAGAACAGATATACGCAGCCGCTCTCCTTAAACTTCCTGATAAGTTCTGGAGTAAAAGTATTTATCCTTACATTAGCTATCCATTTAAAATCAAGCTCTCTAAGGAGATCAAGGATATACAGCATCATATCCTTTTTGCCTGCGAGAAATGTGTCATCATAAAATGTTAATTTATTAACCCCAAGCGCTTTAAGATTGAGAAGTTCGCTTCTGATCTTCTCAAGGCTTTTTACCCTGCAGACATTCTTATGAAAATATACGTTATAGCAAAAGCCGCACTTATGCGGACAGCCTCTTGATGACTCATAACCTATATTTTCAAGAGTATCAGTAGACCTTCTGATATATTCAAGAAGGATTTCTTTTCCTTTCCCATCGTACGGAAACGGAAGGGTCTCGATGTCGAGAAAATCCCTGTCACTGTTCAGTATGTTTGTGCCGTTATCCTTCCAGCCGAGACCGTTAACAGCGCTGAATTCTTTTCTGCCTTCCTGCAATGCGCGGACAAGTTCAAGCAGCGTCTGCTCTCCTTCCCCTTTTACGACAAAATCAACGAGGGGAGATTCGAGAGTTTGCTCCGCCATCATTGAGGGATGAGTGCCCCCCCAGACAAGTGGAATGCCGGGATTGATCTTGCGGGCAAGTTTTGCAAGTCTCAGAGTATTTTTTATCTGAAAGCAGGTCATGGTAGAAAGACCTAACAGGAGAGGCCTTCTTCTCACTAACTCTGTGAACCGTTCGGTCTTGTGAATCCTTTCGTCAAAGTACTCAACCTCGATACCATGCTGTTCAAGGTAAGAGCCAAGCGAAAGGATCGCCAGCGGCGTCCATGCGTGATAAGGGAACGGACTGGCATTTGGATAAGCTAAGACGACCAAGTTTTTATTCATGTGCTTATTTGTAGGGGCGGGTTTGAAACCCGCCCCTACATGCCTGATAATATATAATTAACCAGTCGACCTCTCCTTCTTCTTAAACGGATAAATCGCTACTGCATACATTGCCGCTATCATAATCTCTATTCCTAAAAAGTAGTTTAACAATAACGCCCTGCCGGCAAAAATAAGGCCCTTTTCCTTTCGCATAAAATTCCACCATTTCAGATTGGAAATTATATAAACAATTATAAAGAACGCAAACAAATGCTTTGCAAAACCTGAAAATGGGATCAAGACCAGGAACAGGATGCTGAAAAAGGCACACATTGCAGCTATTCCATTACTTGGAGATGTGGGGCCTGCGTTGTCGAGCTTCTTTACTTTAAGCAGCAGATGCACCCACATGACCGTACGTTTAAAATAGATTTTCAAAGCCTGTTGAAAATCAGCAAATTGGTGTCTTACGAGTATTTTAGGATTCAGGATGATTGAGTCAGTTCTGTTGATCCTTCGCGCCAGCTCAAAGTCTTCCACATCCGCGCCTTTATAGGACTCTTTATAACCGCCGATCTTCCTGAAAAAATCTTTCTTGACCGCACCGCATCGTGGCGCAAATACGCTCACCTTATTCCCCGGCGTTTCTATAAGGTGTATATACTCAAACATAGCCATATAAATCGGTACAAACCCTTTGTTGAGCGGTTCTGTTGCACATACACCGATAACGCATTTTGCGGAAGGATCACGGTCAAAATGATCTTGTACTTCCTTTATAGTACCGTCAAGTACGATCACATCCGAATCGAGGAAAAAAATTATTTCACCTTCAGCAGCCTCCACCCCGATATTTCTTGCCCTTGCAGGACCTCCGTTTTTTTGCAGTTCAATAACCTCCACAGGATATTTTTTTGCGGTCTTGACCGTATCGTCCCTTGAGCAGTCATCAACGATTATAACTTCCATCTCTTCAATTTTATTCCTGAAAATTGACTCAAGGAGGGGCGTCATGAAGCGTTCAGCATTAAATGTGGGGATAACGATTGAAATCATATTTTTTTAAAGTATAATGGTTATAAGTTTATAAAATCAAATTATCATAGGGGATATAAAAAAAGCTTGCCTCTGATAAAGGCGATGGGATATAATAGCTAACTCTCCTGCCAGGGAAAGTTTTCAACAAATTATAAACAAGTGTTAATAACTGTAGTTGTTATTTCGTAAATTTTTAAATCAATGAGAGAGCAATCATGAATATTGAGGAAGCCTGGACAAGGACCATTGAAGCCATAGGCGCCAAAGTTGGCAACCAAACCTTTGATCTATGGTTCAGGCCTATAAGATTTATAGAGCTTCAGGACCAGCAGATCATCCTTGAGGTCCCAAACAAGTTCTTCAAGGAATGGATTGAGGATCATTTCCCGGGACTGATCCCGGAAACCATCGAAAAATTTTTAGAAAAAGACGTGTCCGTTAAATTCAAGGTCTTTGAAAAGACTGAAGACCCTGTTCTCAGAAAGATCGAGACAAAGCATGAAAATAGAAGGGCCAAACTTGCTAACCGGGGCATATTCCTAAACCCCAAATTTACTTATGAAAGCTTTGTGGTTGGTGCCAGCAACCAGTTTGCACATGCCGCCGCAAGGGCCGTCGCCGAATCTCCGGGCAAGGCGTATAATCCACTATTTATATATGGAGGGGTAGGGCTTGGAAAAACCCACCTCATGAACGCTATCGGCAACAAGATAGTTGATAAACAATCTAATATTAAACTGATGTATGCGCCGGCAGAGCAGTTTACAAATGAGTTTGTGTATTCGATGAGAAATGACAAGATGGATGAGTTTAAAGCCAAATACAGGAGCCTTGACGTCCTTATTATAGATGATATCCAGTTTATTGCAGGCAAAAGCGGCACCCAGGAAGAATTGTTCCATACCTTTAACGCCCTTTACGATGCGCATAAGCAAATCGTTTTTTCAAGCGACAGGCTTCCTAAAGATATTTCGCCGATTACCGAACGTCTCAGGTCCAGGTTCGGCATGGGATTAATTGCCGACATACAGATCCCGGATGTAGAAACGAAGCTTGCGATCCTCGGTAAAAAATCCGACCTTGAGGGAATACAATTGCCTGAAGACGTAAGTTACTTTCTGGCGAGCAGGATAAAGTCTAATATCAGAGACCTTGAGGCCTGCATGATCAGGCTTGGAGCGCATTCTTCTCTTACAGGGAAAACAATAACCGTTGATATGACAAAAGAGGTGCTTAAGGACCTTATTCTTGATGAGGAAAGGGCCTTGACGGTAGATTATATCCAGAAACAGGTATGCGAATATTATGGACTGAAGCTTCAGGACATAAAAGCAAAAAAGAGGACCAGAGACATTGCCTTCCCGCGTCAGATTGCAATGTATCTGAGCAAGACTCTTACTGACTCCTCATTAAGCGAGATCGGGAAAAATTTCGGGGGTAAGGACCACTCTACGGTCATACATTCCTGCAAGCTGATTGAAGAACGCAGGAAAAAAGATGAAGAGTTTGATAAAAAAATTGACTACCTGATAAAGAAAATCAAAGGCAGCTGATGATGTATTTATTAATAGCGCTGACAACCTCAAGCAAATATTTTAGGAGGATACGATGAAGCTGAAGATACAAAAGGAAGAAATACAGAATGCATTACAGAGCATACAGGGTATAGTTGACAAAAAAACTACAATGCCGATTCTCAGTCATTTTCTGTTAAAGGCAAATAAAACCGCTTCTTTAATGGCAACCGACCTTGATATCGCACTTAAAGGGCCTCTTAAAGCTGATATCCTTGAAGGGGGCAGCCTCTGTATACCTGCAAGAAAACTGTTTGAGATAGCCCGTGAAGTTGAAGGCGATATTTTACTTGAGTCGCAGGAAAATAATTGGATACGGGTTACTTCCGGAAAAAGCACATTCAAGCTCATGGGCCTTCCTGAAACAGACTTCCCGGCGTTGCCGGAATTCAAGAAGTCCGAAGAGCTCAGCCTAAGCGCAGCCAAGCTCAGGAATATGATTGAAAAAACTGTATATGCAACCGGAGAAAGCGATACAAGGTATACCCTGAACGGCCTTCTTATGCATTTTGTCCCGAAGAAAAAAAATGTTGAATTCAAGATGGTTGGGACAGACGGACACAGACTCTCATTAATTGCAATAAACCTTGAAGGTACATTATCCGAGGAAAAAAAAATAATCCTTCCCAAAAAAGCTGCGCTGGAGCTGAAAAAACTCATTGAAGGAAGTATTGAAGATGTAACTATATACTTAGATAAAAACCACATATTCTTCAGCATCAACGGTATTGTATTGACATCAAGGCTCATTGAAGGGACTTATCCTAACTATGATCAGGTCATTCCCAAGGGCAATGAAAAGAAGGTCGGCATTGACAAGATGGAGTTCCTGAAAGCGCTCAGAAGGACATCTATTATGAGCAGGGAAAAAACAAATGCAGTCCGGTTTGATTTAGAACCGGGAAAGATCACCCTGATTTCAATGAACCCCGATATAGGGGAGGCAAGAGAAGAAATATCCGCCCAGTATAAAGGGGAACAAATAACGATCGGCTTTAATGCCCGTTATTTGATGGATATACTTCAGGCTATGGAAGGAGAATCGGTTGTAGTTGAACTTCAGGAACCGTTGAGTCCGACCCTTGTGCTTGAAGAAAGCCACAGGGATTATTTATGTGTTGTTATGCCGATGAGGACGTGAAATTAGCGAATTGTGTAGGGGCGGATTTGAAACCCGCCCTTACAATAAAGACTCCCCGCCGCAAGCGGACGGGGTATCATCAGGTAGGGATTGTTTAAAAAATCCCCCTAACCCCCTTTTCCAAAAGGGGGATTTAAAAGGAACCGCCGCAGAGACAGCGGGGTATTTGAAAGAATTAATACAAAGAAAGGAAATAAATGACAGATAAAGTAAATGAACAGTCTTATGGCGCAGAAGAGATAAAAGTCCTGAAAGGTCTTGAAGGCGTCAGGATGAGGCCTGCCATGTATATTGGCAATACAAGCTTTGAAGGCCTTCATCATCTTGTCTACGAAGTGGTTGATAACAGCGTTGATGAGGCGCTTGCAGGTTACTGTGACAGTATCGAAGTTACTATCCACACTGAAGGAAGTATAACAGTTATTGATAACGGCAGAGGCATCCCGACGGGCAAGCATCCCGGCGATCCTGAGGGCAGGAGCGCTGCCGAAATAGCAATGACTGAATTGCATGCCGGCGGAAAGTTCGAGAGCAAGGCATATAAGATTTCCGGTGGTTTGCACGGCGTAGGCGTTTCTGTAGTCAATGCGCTTTCAGAATGGCTCGATCTTGAGGTTAAGCAGAACGGACAGGTCTGGGAACAGCACTACAAAAGAGGCTTCCCGACAGAGCCGCTCACACAGGTTGGAAAGACCAGAAACAAAGGGACGAAGATAACCTTCAAGCCGGACACCGAGGTATTCGATACATCTGATTTCCATTATGACACCCTTGTGAACAGATTCAGGGAACTCGCCTTTCTGAACAAGGGGCTCACGATTACAGTCAGTGATGAACGCACAAACAAGAAAGAGACGTTTTTTTATGAGGGCGGGGTTGTTTCATTTGTAGAGCATCTGAATAAAAGTAAAACCCCGCTGCATCCAAAGCCCATTTATATTGCAAAGGAAAAAGACGGCATCACTGTAGAGGTAGCTTTACAATACAATGACAGTTATACCGAGACGCTTTATTCTTTTGCAAACAACATCAATACTCGGGAAGGCGGCAGCCACCTTGCCGGTTTCAAATCAGCGCTCACAAGGACATCCAACTCCTATGCAGTATCATCCGGTTTGTTAAAAGGAGAAAAGGAATCAATTACAGGTGATGACATACGGGAGGGGCTTACAGCGGTTATCAGTGTGAAGCTGCCAAGCCCGCAATTTGAGGGACAGACAAAGACCAAGCTTGGAAACAGCGAGGTGAAGGGCATTGTTGAATCTGTTGTTAATGATGTGTTAGGCAGTTATTTTGAGCTTAACCCCTCTATTGTTAAAAAAATCATTGAAAAGGCGATTCAGGCTGCAAGAGCGAGGGAAGCTGCAAGAAAGGCGAGGGAGCTTACCAGAAGAAAGGGAGCTTTTGAAGACATGGGATTGCCGGGCAAGCTCGCTGATTGCGCTGAAAAAGACCCTCAGTTGAGCGAAATTTTCATTGTAGAGGGTGACTCTGCAGGAGGATCTGCAAAACAGGGGAGGGCCAGGCATAATCAGGCTATCCTGCCCCTTAAAGGCAAGATACTAAATGTGGAAAAGGCACGATTTGACAAGATGCTCGGTTCAGATGAGATAAGGATTTTGATAACCGCTCTCGGCACAGGCATAGGAGCAGAAGATTTTGATATTAATAAAACGAGGTATCACAAAATTATCATCATGACCGATGCCGATGTTGACGGAGCGCATATAAGGACTTTGCTGCTCACTTTCTTTTTCAGACAGATGCCGCAGGTTATTGAGAAGGGGTATCTCTATATAGCCCAGCCTCCGCTCTTCAAAGTAAAAAAAGGCAAATCGGAACGTTATATACAAAGCGAAGGGCTGCTTGAGAACATGTTGTTTGAGCTTGCCGTGGATGAGATCGAGATCCGTAACGGTAAACAACTTGCAGGAAAAGCGATTATGCCGTACATCAAAAATCTCTCCAAATTTGAGAGGCTCCTTGAATGGTTTGCCAAGAGGAAAAACGACACGGCGGTGATCAAGGCGCTTCTCCATTATGAGTTGAACAAGGATTTGCTAAAAAATGAGAACGATGTAAAAGACCTTATAAAGAAACTAAAGAAGGAATTCCCTGACCTGTCAGAAGAAATAACGGTTGACGAGGAACATCAATCCCACAGGATCGAGCTGAAAAGGGCCGGGCTCACATTGACAATCGATGAAGACTATTTTGCGTCTCCGGACTTCAAGGAATTGACAAAACTCTTCGCAGAACTTAAAGGACTTGGACACCCGCCTTATAAGGTCATACACAACGGGGAAACACACGAGTTCGGCAGTTCAAGAGAACTGTTTAATTACATACTCTCCATAGCAAAAAAGGGCATCTCCATTCAGCGGTACAAGGGACTTGGAGAAATGAACCCCAATCAGCTCTGGGAGACAACGATGGATCCCGAAAAAAGGACCTTGCTGCAGGTGAGCGTAGAGGATTCCATAAAAGCAGAGGAAATATTCAGCACCCTCATGGGCGACCAGGTGGAGCCGAGAAAAGCATTTATTGAAAAGCATGCGCTTGAGGTAAGAAATCTGGATATATAGAGTATCAAGGGAAAAGCATGTCACCTCCGCGTAGCATTTCCTTTGGATGATTGCAAGAAATGCCATCCTGACATGAGGCGGTAAGAAGCGCTCCCTGGCATCTTTTATGGAAAGCGGCTATTTCTTTTCTTTCGATTCGAGCACAAAAACAAAGAGGTCTTTACAGAGATGGAGTCTTCTGCGATAGACCTTTTTCGGTGATTCCTCGAGCTTCTCGATGAGAGGTTTTAATTTATCACATCTCGCAATGAGATCTTTCAATTCATCAACGCTAAAAGTCATAGCGTCCTGTGTTTTCGAGCAAACAGTTTCGAATTCGCCCTTCCAGTCTTCCTGTGCAAAAACAATCCCGGAACTTAGGATCGAGTACTGAGTCCCAAGAGAGATAACAGTCATCACTGCGAGTAAAAGGGGAACATATCTAAGTTTTTCCATTTAAGTCTCTCCTGAAAATATTATTACTGAGTCGGTTTTATATGGCATCTCTGACAATCGGTCAATGGAAACGCGACCGAAGTATGGCAGACGCCGCAATATTTACCATTAAAGATCTCGATCATGGAGTACTTGGTTGCGCCCTTTTGTACCCCGATGAATATCTCCGGGTGGCAGACCTCACAGCTGTTCCATACAGTATGCTTCTTATGGGAAAATATGATATCAGGCATTCCCTCCAGCTTGGCTCCGAGCGCAAAATCTTTTTGTACAGCAAGAGCCGGCCTCTTTATCGAGACCCCCTCAAGGAAGTCAACCGGTTTGACAAGGCCTTCTTCTTCGGCCTTTTCCCAGTCGATGCCGTTTCCAAACCGCCCTTTCGGTAACCGCCCGGCAAAATTGCCAAAGTCATATTCCGGCTTAACCTTCTTCCCGAGTGAATGGCATCTAAGGCATCTGGTCTTCTCTTCCGCAGACGCTGTTTTTGAGCAGGCCTCAAATACTTTTTTCCCATCAGCGACGGTCCTGTTATTATGGCATGCTCCGCAATAGTAGCCGCTGATATTGTCAGCCGCCTTTATTTCTGTCGCTCCTGATTTCATTGCAAACCCGACATCAACATGACAAACTCTGCAGGTAAACTTGGTCCGATGGAGCCAGTGATCAAATACGACAGGAGCGAGGCCGGCCTTCTCAGAATAATTATTGATCACTACCCTGCCATACTCAAAAGGCAAAGGTCTCTTCTTTTTAACCCCGGTTTGAGCAAATGCAACTGCAGCAAGAATAACCACTAAGATAATTACTGTAAGTGTCCTCTTCATAATTATTCCCTCTTATATATTCTTTTAAAACCTGGGTATTCGCCGGCGCAGTCATTTGTGAGTAACGGAATGTGAGCCGGAACCCGTATGATGCGATAATTCTATCAAGTGACGGGAAAAAGTGCAATTGATATGAAATACATGATATTGAAGGTCAGTTGACGGGAGGATCACCCTGCATAAAAATTTTAATTTCAAAATATCTCAGCAACATGAAAATACCATTTCAGATTATTGCTATTATCATATGTATGATTTCCCTCTGCACCTCCCTCTTACAGGCTGATGGTCCAGTAGCTCCTAAGGATCTCCACATACAGGAAGGAGACAGTACTTCCTTAATAACCAGTATTTCAGCGCTGTTAACGAATATGAGCAGGCTGTTCAAACCGGCGTGATCGATCCGGAGTTATTCAGGAGATTATCCTTTCTTTATTATCATCTCGGATTTCTGGAAAAAGCTGCAGAGGAAGGGAACTTCTTATGAAATTAAGCGCCGTGTCCAGAGAACCGGACAAGGACCCGTGTGTTTCCACAGGAAAGGATTTGTATATCAGGCAGATACTTGTGGATACGAAGATCAGAGCTGAAGAAGCGGTAAAAAGAATGAACAAAGGGATCAAAGCAAACTATTCCGTCAAACTCAATTTTTGAGTCTGGACTTCCCATTCGTTCTACCTGTTATATATTGTCATAATAAAATTTAACTCCTATGTTACAAAAAATCGTTATATAAAATAATTGTGTTAAAATAAAGCTCTGATTAGAGAGGTACACCTTGAAGACAAAAATATTAGTTGTCGAAGATGAAATAGATATTTCCGAGCTCATTGCTTATAACCTTAAAAAGGAAGGATTTGAAGTATCTGTTTCTTCTGACGGGGAACAGGCCCTCGGCCTTATCCGAAAAGAAAAATTCGGCCTGATCATCCTCGATCTGATGCTTCCCGGCATTCAGGGGATGGAACTGAGCAGGATCCTGAAATCTTCTGAAGAGACGTCTTCAATTCCAATTATCATGCTGACGGCAAAGAGCGAGGAGCTTGACAAGGTGCTCGGGCTTGAAATGGGAGCTGACGATTATATCACAAAGCCTTTCAGCCCCCGTGAATTGATTGCACGTGTCAGGGCTGTTCTCAGGCG
This sequence comes from Thermodesulfovibrionia bacterium, assembly GCA_020057065.1. Taxonomy (GTDB): domain Bacteria; phylum Nitrospirota; class Thermodesulfovibrionia; order UBA6902; family UBA6902; genus SURF-23. The sequence continues at coordinate 8,225 of JAGVGM010000172.1, read as the reverse complement.
CACACAGGCGAAACCTGCGGCAGAGAAAATAATAAGAATCGGCGAACTTGAAATCAACGCCGATACGTATAAAGTATCTAAAAAGGGAATTACGATTAAACTCAGCGCAACGGAATTCAAACTCCTCCTTTATCTGGTCCAGAGAAAAGGAAGGGTATTTAACAGGGACACGCTCCTGAATGCTGTATGGAAAGACGAGGCCTTTGTCGAGCCGCGAACCGTTGATGTCCATATCAGACGGTTAAGAGCCTTGATAGAAGACGATCCCTCAACCCCCGTGTATATCGGGACAAGAAGGGGAATCGGCTACTATGTGGATGGAGACCTGTGAAAAGACATATCTTCAGAAGGATATTCCTGCTGTATTTTCTTGTTTTTCTGCTTTCCGCAATCTTTATTGAACTCTATGTTACCAAGGTTGTGCGTTCAGACTATATAAATAATCTGAAAGACAGCCTCTTAATTCAGGCTGGGCTTATAGCGGAAAATATTTCTTTCAGCCAGACAACCGTTATTGACGAGTTTTGTATAAAGGCAAAGGAAAAAACAGGCGCGCGGGTTACTGTTATTGATATCAACGGGAAAGTCCTCGGCGATTCCGACAATGATTCATCAAAGATGGATAACCATGCCTCAAGACTGGAAATCCAGCAGGCATTTGTTTCTGATACAGGCTGGTCTGTCAGGCATAGCGATACGCTGAAGCACGAGTTCCTTTACACGGCAAGAAAGATCATGAAGGAAGGACAGCCTGCGGGATTTATCAGGCTTGCCGTGCCGCTGAAAGATGTAAATGCATCTGTTAATGCGTTAATGCTGAAAATAAATCTTGTTGTCATCTCAATATTTCTGCTCACAGGGATTATCTTAATCTGGCAGACGGAAAGAATAAGAAAGTTCGTGAACCAGATATCTGATTATGCGGATGCATTAGCTCACGGGTTTTTCAAAAAAAGACTCCACCTCGAAGGCGCCGGAGAGTTTACCGAACTGGCCCGCAACCTGAATGACATGGCGTCGAAACTTGAATTAAGTATGTCACAAAGGGACGAAAAGGCAAACCGTCTGAATGTCATCATCAAAAATATCCCCGATGCGCTTTTGCTTATCAATACACGCGGTGTTATTGAGCTTTCGAATAATGCGGCAAGAGAACTTTTTGGCGTCCAGCAGTTAGACGGGAAGCCATTTATCGAAATTGTGAGAAATCCCGAGTTCCTGTCTCTCATTGATCATGTCAGACAAAATCGTTCGACCGGCTCCGCTGATCTGCTTATCGACTTTCCCGAGGAAAGGCACCTGTCCGTCAGGGTATCACCTATATTTTATAAAGTTGGTGAAATAGCAGGTGTTGCAGCTATCTTTCATGACCTGACACGTCTGAAAAGGCTTGAGCAGATGAGAAAGGATTTTGTGGCAAATGTTTCACACGAAATAAAGACCCCGATAACGTCGATAAAGGGATTTGCAGAAACGCTTCTGGATGGCGCTCTGTATGACAGGGAACATGCCGAAAAATTTCTTCAGACCATCAAATCCCAAAGCGAAAGAATCAACAGACTGGTAGATGATTTATTGACCCTTTCAAGGGTAGAACTCGGCGTGATAAAAATGAGCAAAACCGACGTGGATATATCAGACATTATCGATCATGTAATTGAGACGGTTACGGTGCAGGCTGCGGAGAAAGATATTCTTCTTAATAAATCAGTTCAGACAGAGAGAAAGACCATCAACGCCGACAGGGACAGGATCGAACAAATCCTTCTTAGCCTTGCCGACAATGCCGTCAAATTTACAGAGAAGGGGATGATAGATATCGGCACCGGACAGGAAAACGGCAGAAATTTTATCTTTGTAAGAGACACAGGAATCGGCATCCACCGAAAATACCTCTCAAGAATTGGTGAAAGATTCTTCCGTGTTGATCCCTCGCGTTCCCGGGAACTCGGCGGCACGGGGCTTGGTCTTGCAATCGTCAAACATCTTGTAACGGCTCACGGCTGGGAAATGAGAATAGAGAGCGAAGAAGGCAAGGGGACGGTTGTGAAGGTTTATTATTCGTAAAATCTCACCAGATCCTCTTTACTAAGAGGAGAACAGTTTTCTTCAAAACTTAACACGCCTTTAATAATCCTGTAACATCCACCCGTTATACTTGTCTCATGCAATGGTTTAAAAAAGCAATAGACATAATCTTCAAACTAATGATGCCCCTTGTAATCCTTTCCCTCATGATAGGCATTGCAAGGATGTTTCTTGATCTGAGAGTGGTCTTCAAGAGTCCGACCATAGCAGGCGGGTTTGACATAATGGTGACAAATATCCTGTCGATATTTGTTGTTATAGAACTTCTCAGGAGCATTATTGAACATTTCGAGGTGCATAGACTGAAAATAACATTTATTACAGACGCCGCTCTGGTGTTCATTCTTAGAGAGATAATGATCGGCATTTATCAGCATAAAATGGCCGCTGTTGAGATCGCTTCCTTCGCCATACTGCTCCTCGCCATCGGCGGGACAAGGACACTGGCGATCATGTATTCACCGGATAGAACAAAGGAGGCTATAAGGCATGAATAAAAAAGTATCAGAAAGAATAGAAGAGTTAGTGCTCACTATTATTTTGCTCATCGGGACCTTGCTAATTTTTATTCACTGGAGATGACATGATAATTTCATGGAACCGACATAATCCTGTAACATTTTTTTGATAGGCTACATAATAAAAGAAAGGAGAAGAACATGAACACCCTTACGTTAAAGCTAAATGAAGTCACTGAAGCATCGTGTCCATACGGCGACATAATTGCTGATGTCTGCCGCGCCTCAATATCGTCAATGAAATTGGGGTTAATAGTGAGCCTCAAATACTGCACCGGTGAAGATTATGACGGATGCCCCATATTCCTGGCCAAAATCATAAGGAAGAGGTGATTGAAATGTGCCTGAAATTTAAAGGGCTTTTCCACACTTTAAGAAAATATCAAACGAGGGAGGTTTCATTATGATAATCGACGCAAGAGATCTTTCATTTGATGAGACGTTTAAAGAATTGAGAGATGTTGTTTCCCACGGTTTTGCAAACCGCGATGAGGTATCGGTCTTCGTTGACGCTTATGTCCGGAAAGGAGGTGATATAATTTCTTTAACGAAACTTTAATCCATTTGTAACATTATTGTAACAATCAAGGTATATGCTATTAAGCATAAAAAGGAGCCAATATGAAAACAATTCTGAAACTACCATTAATCGCAGCATTGCTTTTGTCATTCACGCATGTGGATGCTGCGGAAACACTTAATGGAGCAGGGGCCACTTTCCCCTATCCCGTATATTCCGCATGGGCATATGAGTACAATAGGATTACCGGAGTTCAACTGAACTATCAATCCATAGGCTCAGGAGGGGGTGTTAGACAGATTACGGAGCGCACAATTGATTTCGGCGCGTCTGATGATCCATCAAAACCCGAACAGCTTCAGAAGAACAGGTTATTGCAGTTTCCCGCTGTTATCGGCGGGGTCGTTCCGGTGGTAAACCTTGAAAGTGTCCAGCCGGGGCAGCTGAAACTCGACCCTGAATCGCTGTGCAGGATATTCCTTGGAGAAATTAAATACTGGGATGACGACAAAGTGAAAAAAATGAATCCTGATGTTAAGCTTTCACACAGCGAAATCACTGTTGTTTACCGTTCGGACGGCGCCGGAACAACAGCCATATATACAAATTACCTCAATGAAACCTGCCCTGTCTGGAAGGAGAAGGTCGGCGCCGGAAAAGCCGTGAAGTTCCCTGTTGGTATCGGCGGTAAAGGAAATGAGGGCGTTGCCAATTATGTGAAAAGGACCGCCAACTCCATCGGATATGTCGAGTTCGCCTACGCAAAGCAGAACAAGCTTGACCATACACAGCTTAAGAACGCTGCGGGAAATTTTGTTGAACCGGGCTTTGAGAGCTTTGAGGATGCCGCTGAATCAGGGGATTTTGACCCGAAGAAAGATTTTTACCTCTGGCTTACTAACGCGACCGGCAAAGGCTCATGGCCGATCGCAGGGGCAACCTTCATACTCCTTGCAAAGGAAAAGACGGATGTTAATAAGAGTGTTGTTAAATTTTTTGACTGGGTCTTTAACAACGGAGATAATAAGGCTAAGGAACTCGTGTATGTTCCCCTGCCGAAATCTTTAAAAGATAAGGTCAGGGCTTACTGGCAAGAGAAGGGGATTTATTAAAACAGCTGTCAGCCATCAGCAGTCAGCTTTCAGCAAAGACAATTTGGGCGGGTTTAAAACCCGCCCCTACAAAAAAACAATATGCCGTTACTATATAAAAAAAATCCTGCCGATATTGTCTTCTCAACAACCACTGCTATTGCTGCCTCTTTAGTAATCATTTTTATCATCGGGATATTTTACATTCTTGTCTCTGAATCTTCTCCTGCGATAGGGAGGTTCGGCATAAAATTTCTTACCTCAACAGACTGGAACCCTGTCAAAGAATCCTTCGGCGCGCTTACTAATATTTACGGAACAATCATAACGACTTTTCTTTCCCTGCTGATAGCGATACCTGTCGCCCTTGGCATCGCCATATTTGTTACCGAAATATCGCCCAACTTTCTTAAAGGTCCTGTCAGCGCGGCGATTGAACTTTTGGCGGCGATCCCAAGCATTATCTATGGCATGTGGGGACTCTTCACGCTTTCGCCGATAATGAGCAGATATATTGAACCCTTTTTAAAGAAAACCACTGCCGGTATCCCTTTTGTCAATATTTTATTTCAGGGGACTCCGATGGGGATTGATATTTTAACTGCGAGCGTTATACTGAGCATCATGATAATACCCTTTACCGCCAGCATCTCCAGAGACTCCTTTAATCTCACCCCTTCCATAATAAAGGAATCAGCATATGCCATTGGAGCAACAAAGTGGGAGGTCGTCAAAAATATAGTTATCCCATATTCAAAGCTGGGAGTCTTCGGCGGAATAGTCCTTTCATTAGGCAGAGCGATTGGCGAGACAATGGCTGTTGCCTTTGTGCTTGGAAACAACCACAGGATTGCGACATCGCTTCTTGACGCGGCAGCAACCATCACCGTTACACTCGCGAATGAGTTTGCAGAAGCTGACAATGACATTTATCTTTCATCTCTCTTTTACCTTGCGCTTGTGCTATTTGTTATGAGCTTTATTACGCTTGCCATAGCCAAATTTTTTCTCCTTAAGGCAGAGAGGAAGTATTCACGGTGACAAGAGCGCGGAAGAGAAAAATAGAAGGCTTTATCGCCATGACACTATGCACCCTTGCCGCGCTCATTGGGCTCTTCTGGCTCGTATTCATACTTGGTGATGTGTTTGTGCATGGGATGAAGGCGCTGAATATGGATTTGTTCATCAACGATCCTGCTCCCGCAGGGGTTGAAGGAGGAGGGTTGAGGAACGCATTTGTTGGGCAGTTGATGATAACCCTGTGCGCAACGTTGACAGGCGTTCCAATAGGCGTGTTAGGCGGTACATTTCTTGCCGAATATGCGCGCGGCAAAAAGATAGCAAGGATAATAAGTATACTTTCCGACATAATGGTTAGCGTTCCATCCATTGTCATCGGGACCTTTATTTATGCCGTGCTTGTGAAACCGCTCGGCCATTTCAACGGCTGGGCAGGCGCAATTGCCCTCTCAATCATCATGATACCAGTAGTCCTGAGAACTACTGAGGATATGCTTACCCTTGTTCCATGGACCTTGAGAGAGGCGGCCTTTGCACTCGGAGCGCCGTATTATAAAGTGATCATACAGGTCGTCTACAGGGGGGCGTCAGCAGGCATACTTACCGGGATACTCCTTTCTATTGCGCGTGTTTCAGGTGAGACCGCGCCGCTTTTATTTACGTCATTCAATAATTCATTTTTCTCTGTTGATATGAACAAACCCGTTGCCTCGCTTACGGTAACGATCTTTCAGTACGCAATGGGGCCGTATGACAACTGGCATCAGCAGGCATGGGCTGCATCTCTGGTGATAACGATCTCTATCCTGATGCTTACAGTCATCGGCAGGCTGTTAATTAAAGGGAGGCATGGAAAGAGATGAATGCCCTGACGGAGTTTGAAGTAAAAGGACTCAATTTCTACTACTCGGGAAATGTTCACGCACTGAAGAATATCAGTCTGCCGATCTATAAGAATAACGTTACCGCCCTGATAGGGCCGTCGGGTTGCGGGAAGACCACACTCCTCAGGTGTTTTAACCGGATGCACGATCTGTACCCCGGAAACAGATATGAAGGGGAAATCCTGTTTAAAAAGGAAAATATATTTTCGGAAAATATTGATGTAATTGATTTAAGAAGCCGCATCGGGATGGTCTTTCAGAAACCCACTCCTTTCCCCATGAGCATCTTTGACAATATCGCTTACGGACTGAGACTGAAAGGCATCAAAAAAATATCAGACCTTTCTGAAAGAGTGGAGAGGGCGCTTAATCACTCGGCGCTCTGGGATGAAGTGAAGGACAAACTTCATGCAAGCGCATACGAACTCTCCGGCGGACAGCAGCAGAGGCTTGTCATTGCGCGGGCGCTCGCTGTTGAGCCGGAGGTGCTTCTTTTCGATGAGCCGACATCCGCGCTCGATCCTATCTCGACGGCAAAGATAGAAGACCTTATTGTTAATTTAAAGAACGATGTAACGATCATTATAGTAACGCACAACATGCAGCAGGCCGCAAGGATCTCTGACTGGACGGGTTTTATGATGCTCGGCGATTTGATAGAATTCGATCGAACTGATAATATTTTTACACATCCTTCACAAAAGCTGACTGAAGATTACATAACAGGGAGGTTCGGATAATGACAGTAAGAAACGAAGAACTGATTCGTCTTAAGGAAATGCTATTGAAAATGGCGACCCTTGTCGAATCCGCAATACAAAACTCCGTGCAATCACTTGTAGAGAGGAATTCCGATCTGGCGCGACTCGTTTTTGAAGGGGACCGGGCAATAAATACATTTGACGTGAAGATAGATGAGGAATGCATAAGACTGCTCGCGCTGAAGCAGCCGATGGGAAAGGATTTAAGATTTATCACGACCGCTATGAAGATCACATCCGACCTCGAAAGGATCGGAGACAACGCGGTAAATATTGCAGAAAGGGCTGTGGAATTAAATGAGGAGCCTCTTCTTAAGCCATACATAGATATCCCACGGATGAGCAGGATATCGCAGGGCATGGTGCGCGACACCATTAATGCCTTTATCAGTGAGGACAAGGGTCTCGCGAAAGACGTTATCATTCGGGATGATGAAGTTGATGATCTTAATGAAATGGTCTGGAAGGAGCTGATGTTCATCATGACACAGGATCCGACTACAGTCTCAAGGGCCGTCAAGATAACTTACGTTTCAAAATATCTTGAGCGTATAGCGGACCACGCAACGAATATCGCTGAGATGGTTCTCTATCTGGTCGATGGCAAGATCATCAGGCATATGGCTCTGCCTCCTGAGGAAATATAAATTTCATCTTCAGGAATTATTTACGCTCCAAGTGATTTATCAATTGACCGCACGATCTTCACTGCCGCATCTTCGGGTAATTCTTTTACGGTATCTATTATCAGCTCCGGCCTTTCCGGCTCTTCATAGGGGACATTTAATCCTGGAACCGGAGCGCCTGCTTTGCTTTTTTCATAAATATCTTTCGGGGCGCCGTGCGTATCGATCCTTCCTTTTTCACGTTCAATGCACAACTCGATTGGACATTTCAGATAAACCTCAAAAAAATCAGGGATTATATCGCGCGCAAGAGTTCTCCAGGACTTTTTATTGCCGGTTGCATCAATTATCACAGTATGTCCGAGACTATAAAGAGTCTTTGCCGTATAAACAAGCGCCCTGTAAACATATTCTCTTTCGCTTTCTGAATAGGTGGGTTCAGGCGTGACAATTTTACGCAGCTCATCCATTCTGAGAATCACTGCATCAGGAATGATCCTATTTACTGCCATAGCAACCGTGCTCTTCCCGCTCCCCGGAAGTCCAGTTATCCATAGAACAATCGGCATATAATTATTATACAGGATAAATCAATCGACAATGATTATTACATTATTGCTGGGTGTGCGACAAAAAAATAGGTAGAGATTGCCTATTTGTTATTTTTGTTATATAATCCACCTGTATAATAGCAGGAGGAACATATAATGACACTAT
>JAGVGM010000073.1 GCA_020057065.1 Thermodesulfovibrionia bacterium | reverse complement strand
GTCATCGGGGGAGACAAACGCAACTAAAGCTGCTTCCTTTTCATTTGAACTGCCGTATTTGCCCTGTAGATAACCGGCAACAAAATTACGTTGCATTGTGCGGGCACGTTCAATAGAGGTCTCCTTCTGAAGCCGGATAATAAGAATGTCAATACGGTTTTTGCCGTCGTGGTATTTTCCTATTCTCTCAAATATTTTTATATACTGCCGGTAAGCTTCGGGAATGAACTGTCCATGACGGGCAGGAATAACGTCATCTTCAATCCGTTTTAACAGGTTTTTAATAAGCCGGTAAAAAAGGTCTTTATCAAAAGCTTTTTCAAAGGTTGTCTTAATCAGACTTCGCGCCTGCTGTTTATCCATATTTATTCACACTTTCTTTTGCGCAATTATGGCGCATCAATGGCGCAATTGGCGCAATAATGACGCAATTATTTCAATACATAATATGCACCGGCTCCCTTACTCCCGGAACTTAATAATATATCTTTTTCTATAAGGAAAATAAGGTCGCGGGTAGCTGTTTCTCTGGAAACTTTGAATAATTTCTGAATGTTTGTATTCGTAATTTTTCCATTTTCTTTTACAAACATTACTGCCTTAATCTGCCTTTCATTCAATCTAAGCTTTACAAGGTAGTCCTCATTCAAAATATCTTTAAAAATGGTTAGTAAGAATCCTCCATCTTGTTCTGCCATTTCAGGTTCAGGAAGTTTAGCAGCTTTACAACTGTCTATAATCTTTATAGTTCCCCTTCCCCAGGCATCAATATACCCGCCTTTGAAACAAACATCGGCAATTATCGGATTTCTTGGTCTTGAAGGATGAGACCGCTTTAAGGCATCCAATGTCAATCCTTCGGGCAAGAAACCTTCATTCCATATGCTGACTTTATCATTATACACGCGAATTTGAATTGGCGCTCCCGTATAATTGCGATGCACCAAAGCATTCAATAACATTTCACGTATGGCCGCAACCGGATATTCGCCCTTTTCAATACGGTGCACTCCTTCAAAATCAATCGGCTTTATGAGGAACTTACGGTTTAACTGGTTCAAAACGGCTGGTAGAAGCGAGATTAAATTTCCTTCTTCAGTTTCCTGAAATATTATATCTGCATCGTCCTTTTGGAAACGTCCAATCTTTATAAAAGTGTTTGGATAAAACTTACCTGGGTCTTTTCCAAACATAATGATAGCGGCTCTTTTGAGTTGCCCGTTTTCGATAAGCCGTAATTTTTCGAGAAGTTCAGGTAACAAAAGTTCGTCATTTTCAGGAAGACGTCCGGCTTTTGCTGCTGCTATTAGGTAAGTTTTAATGCTTTGCTCGTCAATATCATCAAGTGTTGCTCGCTGTTCAGCTACATCATCCCATGTTTTTCCTGATTTTTTGAGCAGAAATTCATTCAGTGACGCTCCTGTTAATTCCTGTTTGGTGCTTCCGCTACGGTAGTAATATCGGCCTCTTAATGAAATTGGGACTGAATAGGGTGGAACGATGATTTCAATAAAATGTTTGCCTTTTTCTTTATGAAGGTTAACTTCCGGTGTAATACCCATCAGGTTCCGGATTTTGTTGGGTATTTCATCCATCAAATGTTTATGATTGCTGACATCAGCCACATTCCCGTTATCATCCTTGCCAATATAGATGGTTCCTCCCTGAGCATTAGCGAAACCGCATACCCATTTTAGGTAGTTATCATGCCAGTTTTGTTTATATTCAACACGTTGAGATTCTTTATTTGTCATGTTTATTCACCTGTTAAGTACAACGACAGAATGACTTCCCGTTTGCCAAAGACCGCCTGGTTCTGTTCGGCATAGTGTTCTTCCAGAAGTTTTGCCGGGATATTGGGTTGAAGCACTGCCAGCACCTTGAAGGGATTCATAATTTCGCCCTTAAGTGCATCCAGGGCTTTCAGGGTTTGTTTGGTCGTCTGCTTGGGCAGATTGCCTTCTTCAAGGCGTGTAATGACCTTCTTAAGATAAGTCTCCTGATCGTCGGTAAGCTTCTGTGTATTTTTCATCGTGGCTTTCAGGATTTTCAGGATTCGCGCCGCGCTGTCGTGCCCACTTCTTGAGGCCTGTTGTGGCATTCCTTCGGTAGTCGCGAAAATGAAGGCCTCTTTGTTTTTATCCAGCAGGTCGTAAAAGTGCTCCGGCAATTTCTGCTTTTGCTCATCGGGATCGCTTTCCAGCAGTTTTGCCGCGGAGATGAAATCGAGTTCTGCTGTTTCCTGCTTAGTGCCAGCTTGAAAGAATTTTTGCAGTTTGCCTCTCCGGAAATAGGTGATCAGTGAATTTGCCTGTTCAGCACGATATTTTGAAGTCCGTGCTTTTTTGGGCAACCGTTTTATTTTTTCAAACAGGTCGGGGTCTTTATCGCGAATTTCTTTGATAGCGTGGAGATACTTCAATTCGCTCTCCCCGTCATTATCCTCGCCTTCCAATGTCTGTCTGGAAAACAACCTGTCAAAAAGTTCGTGCGAGCCGATGGGTTCACCCTCGGTCAACAGCTCGGCGTCACCGCCCAGGAGGGTAAGAAAGGCATTGATCTTTGCTTCTGCAGCTTCCTTAAGCTTGATCTGGTCGTTGGACTGGACTGTGGGAAAAAAGTTGAAGGTGTAAATGGTATCATGCTTTGTGTCCACCCTGTTGATACGGCCTACCCGCTGCATCATGCGTGTCGGGTTCCAGGGAATATCATAGTTGATGACCGTATTGGAGCGGTGCAGGTTGACCCCTTCGGACAATACTTCTGTAGAAACCAGTATCCGGTAATCGTCTTTCGGATGGCGGGCACGGGCATCAAAGTTTTCGATCACCTTATCGCGTGTGGCTTCACCCGAATCGCCGGTATAACACAACACCCTGTCTGGGTATTTCTCGTGCAGGTTTTTAAACAAATAGTTGGCGGTTTCCTTGGATTCCGTAAAGATGATGAGATGATTCTCTTTCAAAACCGGAGCCGTTGACAGCTCGTGTAAGAATTTTAGTAATTTTGGGTCTCGTTCAATATGCGTCCAGAGTTTTTTTACTTCCAAAAGGATATCATGGTCATGCTGCAAAAGATCTCTAAAACCTTCTTTAAAATCACCGCTGTCGTATCGTTCTGCCTTGCCTTCATCGATCAGGCGTTGGACTGTTTCGTCGTCATCGTTTTCCAGCAGTTCGAATATTTTGTTCGTGTGCTTTTTGCTCACATAGACATTGCCGTTGTCAAATTCCCTGATGAACATTTCATAGGAGTTCAGGAACCGGCCTACCGAATTTCGAAAGGCAAAGAAACTGCTCTCCAGCCTTTTCACCAATAGAATCTTCATGAATTTACCCATGTTCCGCTGGGACTGCTTCTCGAGTTCGTCAATCTTGCCTTGAAAGTAGAGCATGGGCATATAGCGGGCATATTTAAATTTATCCACGATCAGTGCGATAGTCTTACTGAATATCTCATCCTCTTTCTCATT
>JAGVGM010000121.1 GCA_020057065.1 Thermodesulfovibrionia bacterium | reverse complement strand
AACATTTGTCCTCGGTATCCTTGCAGTTTTAGGCGGTGTCGGAGGCGGAGTTTTGTTTGTACCGATTGTCGGCGGATTCTTCCCTTTTAATATTGATTTCGTGAGAGGCGCTGGACTTCTTGTAGCCCTTGCAGGGGCGCTCGCGGCAGGACCCGGGCTTCTGAAGAGAAACCTCGCAAGCCTCCGGCTCGCACTTCCTGTGGCGCTTATTGCCTCGACTGCTGCCATAGGGGGCGCTATGATCGGACTCGCACTTAAGCCTAATGTCATCAATACACTCCTGGGTGTGACCATCCTTTTCATCGTAATCATCATGGGTACAGCCAAGAAATCCGACTTCCCGATTGTGCCCAAGCCTGACAACCTCGCTCAGAGTCTTGGGATCATGGGTATTTACCGGGAAGAGTCTCTTGGCAAGGACGTGGAGTGGACTGTTCATAAGACGCCGCAAGGACTGGCGCTGTTCATCGTAATCGGTATTATGGCAGGAATGTTTGGCCTTGGGGCCGGCTGGGCTAACGTTCCGGTTTTAAATCTGCTCATGGGCGCTCCTCTGAAAATTTCTGTTGCCACGAGCAAATTCCTGCTTTCTATCACCGACACGTCGGCGGCCTGGATCTACCTGAACCAGGGGGCGGTGCTGCCAATGATCGTAGTGCCTTCAATCGTAGGCATCATGCTCGGTTCTATGGTGGGTGTTAAGATACTTGTAAAAGCAAAACCAAAGGCCATTAAATGGATGGTTATCGGACTTTTACTTTTCGCAGGCTTAAGGTCTTTGTTAAAAGGACTCGAGATCTGGAAATAAGGTTTGGACGCAGATTAACAGGATTTATTTTATAGAAAAGGAGAAATATAATGAGCAATGAAAGAACAAAGGCATCTGAAGAACAAATTGCATATGCTAATATTTTGAATAAAGGGATGTGGTTCGGACTGGCTCTGCTTGTAATCACTTTCGTTATATACATAACCGGAGTGTTACCCAGCCACGTGCCGATCGAAGACCTTTCTAAGATCCCGGCAGGCTCAACAGTACCGAACTGGAGCATGAGAGCGCATGAGTTCAATCAGGCTTTCAATATACCGACAGGCTGGGGATGGGTTGCGCTGGCAGGTAAAGGCGACTATCTGAATTTTGTCGGGATCGCTATTCTTGCCGGTTTATCAGTAGTGTGTTATCTCGCCATAATTCCTATACTCATCAGAAAAAAAGAAACTCCTTATGTGATCATAGCAATTGTTGAGATAGCGGTATTGGCGCTTGCTGCAAGCGGGATACTGAAGACAGGAGGACATTAAAATGAGTGAGACAATACTTGTTCCATTTGACGGTTCAAAATACAGCAATAAGGCGGTCCGAGAAGCTGTTTCGATATCAAAGAGATCCGGAGCAAAGCTCGTTATTTTGAGTGTTGTTGACATAACAGACGAATTTGAAACTCAAGCCCCCGGCCTTGCAGATAAGTTATCGAAGAAAACAAGAATATTGCTTGACAAGATAGCAGATAAAATAACTGCTGCAAACATCTCTGTTGTAAAAGAGGTCCATATAGGAGACCCTTATGAGATCATTGTAACTATAGCAAAAAAGAAAAAAACTGATCTGATAGTTATGGGAAGTCATGGAAGAACAGGCATTACAAGACTGCTTATAGGCAGTGTTGCTTCACGTGTCATTGGTCATGCCCCGTGCAATGTGCTGGTTGTAAAATAAGCTTTCAACAATCGATTTCAACATGCCAAAACCTGCCTCTAAGGGCTACAATAAACATTAATCCTTAAGTCTGATATCTGCGTTATCTGTCATATTTAAAATATTTATAAGTCCTATAAGCACCTTGACAATGAAGAAAATATATGTTTAAAATTTATATGTATCTTGAATTACTTACAACTGACCTAATTTAAACAAAATGATGCCTTACAGGGGGTAAGATGAAAACATTTAAATCATTTTTTCTTGTTGTTGTATTTTCAATATTGCCGTGTTTGGTAGTCTCTTGCAATCAAGCACCAATCCAATCTGCCATTTCGAGTGAAACAGTGAATCTCTTGCAATCAAAGGGTTATGAGACCCCTCAGTTCATTCAGGATGACGCTTCCGTGACTTTTGCAAAAGACTCTTTGGATATATCTTCTGCTGCATCTTCAATAACTCAGCCTGATCTGATAGTTCAATTAATCAGCAGTGTTTCTCCTTTGCCTAAAATAACAGAGAGCGGCAGCGGTTTTACGGTTACCACTAAAATAAAGAACAAGGGGAAGAAGAAAGCAATTGATAAATTTACAACACTGTACTATCTTTCATCGGACAATTCTTACAGCGGCGGGGATATATTGCTTACAGGGAGCAGAACAGTCTCGGGACTAAAGTCCAAGAAAACCGTGATCGGGAGAACTAATCTAACTGTTCCGCCTGCAACACCTTCAGGAACGTACTATTTAATTGCCTGTGTAGATAGACCGAATAATGTAGCAGAGAGCAATGAAACGAATAATTGCATGTCATCGAAAACACCATTTGAGATAACCAATATAAGCACTAAAGAAATCATACCTGTAAATGAAGACGTTCAAGTAACTGCTCCGGGTACTGAGATCAGTTTCGCTGTTAATCTTCCTGACGGGCACTTTAAATATGACAATATATCATTAGATCTGCAGGATATTTTGACTAATTCTGTCACTATAACACCCGAACTTGTCGGAAGCAATACAATAATGAAGTTCCTGGCTATGTTCACTTCATCTGCAGAAGCACTAACACCGAGGTCTATGTACGTACGGATCGGGGCTTCTGCTGGCACTGTCTGTCAGGACGGCTTGCTTTACGGTCCATTTACTGTCTATGGAAGCAATATATATCCGTCAACCGCATCGGCAGCGCCTTCCTCGGTCAGCATCATCAACTCCGGCTCTGCAGCAATGTGCATCCAGATCCTCTCTGAGGATTCCGCAAAGATAAATGTCAGTAATGTTTCAATTGATGCTACACCATGCAATCAGGCGCCTGCTAACATTAGCGGGAAATGGAAAGGTAAATATACCTGCATAAATTACATAGATGGTTGCACAACTAATGACTGTAATGAAGTTAACCTGCCTGTTGACTTTACTATAACACAGCCTCAGGATGGAAATGGATATAGCGCCGTATACACTGATGGTACTGCTACATATAATGGAACTGTTTGCGGTAATGTTTTTAAATTTGACGGCGGCAAACCAGGCTACTATAAAGAAAACGGCACCTTTGTTCTGAACAATAACGGCACAGCCACTAAGAATTCAACTTGGTATGCCGACGGGTATGGGTACAACTGGGGCACCTGTACGGATGAAATACACAGGATAAAGAAATAACCGGATTTCAAATAAATTCAGGAAGCATATTTCGAGAGGATCTGAAAAACCTTTCTGAGATTGTTCCTGTCATCATTTTCAGTCTTTTTCGGGGTCTCAAGGATTAGCGGCACTTTTGAGATCCTTTTATCGGAAAGCAATTTTCTGAATCCGCTGATCCCTATATATCCTTCACCGATATGTTCATGCCTGTCTACTCCTGCACCCAGAGGTCTCTTGGAATCGTTCAGGTGTATAAGCTTTAATTTATCGATACCGATATATTCTTTTATTTCCGAAAAAAGTTTTTCTATGCCTTCGTCCATTGTCAGATCATATCCCGATGAAAAGGCATGGCAGGTGTCAATACATATTCCTGCGATCCGGTCACAATTGCATTTATCAATGATATCAGCCAGCGTCTGTACGGAAGAGGTAATGTCGCCTTTTTCACCTGCTGTATTTTCGAGGAGGAGTGATGAGCTATACTGCTTTGTTCCGACCGTCCTCATTATTGCTTTTACTGCACGGCCCCGTGCCGCCTTTTCATCGTCTCCCTTCGCACTTCCTGTATGCAGCACAACATATTCGGCGCCAAGTGCATCTGCACAAGCCAATTCATAAGAAAGGAGTTCTATGGAGTTGCTTAATATTCTATCTGAACGCGAAGCGAGATTGATAAGATAAGAGGCATGGATAAAGACAGGTCTGATATCATATTTCTGCCTGAGAATTGAAAACCTTTCAGCCTCATCTCTGGTTATTACGGGTTTTCGCCATTGTCTGGGATTATGGGAGAAAATCTGAAGGGTTGAGGCATTTAATGATACAGCGCGTTCCACAGATTGTGATATGCCGCCTGCAATTGATGTATGTACCCCTACCCTGACGCCGTGTGTTTTTCTTTTTATTGATCTCAATCTATCTTCACCGGTTCAATTCCGGCCTTTCTACTCGGGTTCCATCCCAAACTTTTTCAGTTTTCTCCAAAGTGACACGCGGTCGATTCCGAGAATTTCCGCTGCGGCGGTCCTGTTGCCCCCAATCTCCTTCATGACCCATCGGATGTATGAAATCTCCTGTTCTTCAAGGGATGGGATCTTGCCTTCCTTTTTCCTGAAGGTCCTTATACTCAATTCTTTCAGGTCCTCAGGCAGATGCCCTACTTCCATAATATTGCCGTTCGACAATGCAACTCCTCTTTCAATAATATTTTCGAGTTCTCTCACATTCCCCGGAAAATCGTAATTCATCAATACGGCTATTACCTCCTGAGATATTTCATTTATTCCTTTCTGCATAAGGGCTGCATATTTTTTGAGGAAATAATAGCTTAATAATGGAATGTCGTCTTTCCTTTCTGAAAGAGGCGGGACATGGAGGGAAATAACATTCAGCCTGAAATATAGGTCCTGCCTGAAATTATTGCCTTTTATGGCGTCCTGTACATCCCTGTTTGTGGCTGCAATAAATCTGACGTCTACTTTGACCGGTTTTATCGCTCCGATCCTCAGAAGCTCTTTTTCCTGAATAACCCTTAACAGTTTTACCTGCATGGATGACGGCATCTCAGTTATCTCATCCAGAAATAATGTTCCTTCTGATGCCATTTCCATAAGTCCTTTCTTTTCTCCGATTGCGCCTGTGAAGGCGCCTTTTTCGTGACCGAAGAGCTCATTTGAAAGCAGTTCTTCTGTAAAAGCGCCGCAGTTGATGGCGAAAAATGGACCTTCAGCACGCCTGCTGTTGAAGTGTATATATCTTGCAAATAGTTCTTTTCCTGTACCGCTCTCACCGCTTACAAGGACATTGCAGTCTGTCGGGGCGATCTGCCTTGCAGTGTCGAGGATCCTCTGCATATTTGAATCCTTGGTAACTATCTTTACCTTTCCTTCATATTTCCCGATCTGCTCCCGCAGTTGCGCATTTTCTTTTTTCAGCCTGATCTTCTCGATCGCCTCTTTAATGACCTTTCTGACCTCATCCAGTTTGAACGGCTTGGCTATATAATCATATGCGCCCAGCTTAATTGCGCCGATAGCGGTCTGAAGCGTCGCATATCCTGTCATCATTATCACCTCGGCATCAGGATAAAGCTGCCGGCACCTTTTAAGTATCTGCATACCGTCCACCTTTTCCATACGCACATCAGTAAGCACTATATCAAATTCCTGCTCATCCAAATGTTTTAAAGCATTAGCGCCGCTATTGGTACCAGTAATTTCATAACCCTCTTTCTTCATGGCATGCATAAGGTTTCTAAGTGTGATCTTTTCATCATCCACAATCAGCATTTTAATTCTATTGTTCATCTGCTATTTTCCTTGTTAGCCTTATACTGCAAGTCTGTCGAAATGATTTATCCCGGATCGGCAACTTGTTTTAGAATAATAACCCATGCATGTTGCAAATTGCAATTATATCCCAAAGTGTGCAACAGTATATTTTTCGAATTCATAATATCAATGTTATTTATTATAATTTCATATAGTTATGAGTTTGTATCCATTGACGTAAATCTCCTTTAATTGCCTCATGCTTGCAAATTGCAACGATCTTCAATATAACGCTCATTCAGATGTAATCAATAAAATAAAGCATATTCAAACAGTTACAGAATATATTTTCCTGGCATGAATACTGCTATATAACGATGTAAGTTCCAAACAAGTTACAGCTTAAAAAATCAATTTTAAAAAGGAGGACGTAAAATGAAAAAGCTTATAAAAAAACTGGAGACCATGTTTGCAGCAGCCGCTTATGCAGAAGAAGGTGAAGTTGAGACCGCAAGAGAGATAATGAGAGAGGAAAAGACGGACCAAAAGAGAAAACAGATCAGCAAAAGACCGCGCACTCAATTAAAAGCCCAGTAGAAGCGATAGACAATTGCTGATAGATGAATGATCGGGAAATCCTAAAATAAATAAGATATCCGCAAACAAACGCGGGAATAACAAAAAGACAATCATTTTATACAGGAATTAATCCATGTTCTCCTGTAGTAATAAAAATTGAAGATGAAAAAGCTCATGAAAAAGATCGAGGATACCATGTCTGCGGTAGCATTTGCAGAAATGGGAGAGCATGAAGCAGCAAGAGAAATACAGAAGGGACAGAAGACCGTGCTGCTCGCCATTTCCGACAGGGCCTTCGACAGTAACGCCCTCACCTATGCTCTGAACATAAGTGAACGCATAAATGCAAATCTGGAGATCCTTTATGTGTCAGAATCCGACAGGGATCGTAACGGATTGAACAATTTTCTATCAGAGGTCAAAAAAGTGGGGTTCAGGTTCAGTCTTGTGATGAAAAAGGGCTGTGTAAAAAAAGCGATACTTGATTATACCGATAAAAGGAGCGAGATATTATTTGTTGTAGTCGGAGCGGCCCTTGAGCTCAATATCGGATGCGAGGTAAGCGAGAAAGTCTTTTCAAAGACATGGAAGAAATTAAAATGCCCGCTGGTGGTAGTTTCAAAAAATGAGATGCCTTTAATGGAATAAAGAATCTAAACAATTTAATTTGTTTGTCATTCCCGCGAAAGCTGGAAACCGGGAAAAACCTGAATTCCGTGTTAAGCACGGAATGACAATAAAAAAAGGAGGAAAGATCAAAATGGGAACGGGAAGACGGGTATTTGAATTCCTGAAAATGGCGTCCATAGCACACGCCAAATGGGACTATGAAGTCTCAATGAGTATTTTAAAACAGCGGAAAAAGATGTGGATACTTTTTGCCATGCTGCTTCCTATCCTTGTAGTTGCTTTTGTTGACGCAGGAGACATGCTGGGCAGCAAGACTGCATATGCACCCGCATTCTATTCAACAGGTATATTTCTTATCTCCATAGCAATCGGTTTATGCGCAGGCCTGATCACAGGCTGTATCGGCGCCGGTGGAGGTTTCATAATCACACCTGCTTTGATGGCTGCAGGAGTAAAGGGTATTCTTGCGGTTGGTACCGACCTTTTCCATATTTTTGCTAAGGCAATAATGGGAACAGCAGTACACAAGAAACTCGGCAACGTATCTGTGAAGCTTGCAATAGCGTTCCTTGTAGGTTCTGCCGGAGGTACTTTTATAGGAGGAGCAATAAACAAGGGACTCTATGACTATGACCCGAATTTAAGCGAGGCCTTTATAAGCCTCATATATGCAGTGCTTCTCGGTTTTCTCGGATTTTATGCACTTGCCGACTTTTTAAAGTCAAGAAAATCCAAAGACACCGGAGATGCACACGGCGGCGGTTCAGGAATGACCAGTTTATCCTTAAAGGTACAGAATATAAATATCCCTCCTGCGATAAGGTTTGACGAGGACTATATCCCTGGCGGCAGAAAAATATCAGGTGTGATAGTGGCCCTCGGCGGCGTGGTTGTCGGTCTTATGGCTGCAATCATGGGCGTAGGCGGCGGATTTATTACATTCCCGATGTTTGTCTATGTCTTCGGCATATCTTCGATGACAACAGTCGGCACTGACATCCTTCAGATCATCTTCACTGCGGGTCTCGCCGCAACTACTCAGTATGCAATTTACGGTTATGTCTTCTATTCACTTGCTATGGGTATGCTTCTTGGCTCGCTTATCGGAATTCAGATCGGAGCGCTTACAACAAAGGTTGTTAAAGGCATTCACATCAGGGGATTCTATGCAGTTTCAATATTGGCCGGTTTTATAAACAGGGCAGCAACACTCCCGAAAAAACTTGTTGATCTTGAAGTCATTAACTGGCCCAAACCGGTTGTGAACGGGATTGAATCTGCCGGCAATGTAATATTCTGGATAGTTGTCGCAGCCTTTGCAGTATGGGTTATCAGCAAATTCGTGGCAAATATCGGCGTCCTTCGCGGCGAGGATGACTATGCAAAACCGGTGTTTGTAAAGGAGGAGGCGTAACATGCTAATAAGAAATAAAAAGACATTCAGTTTAGGAGTAGTTTTTGCGATATCATTTCTTTCCGTATTAGCGCTGATCTTCTCTCCAGTATTTAATGGAAAGAACGGGCTTGTATTCTCGGACGACAGTTTCAACAAACTCGCTAAAGGCTCGTCATACTTCATACCGAAGATCACAAAGTCGGTTGAAAAAGTTGCGGGGAAATCCGTCTCCATCAGCGTAAAAATTGACAAAGCGGATCAAGTGGAAAATACCGCGAAACTCTTCACTACCGCAGGAGCAACTGCAACCGTCAACGGACAGGAAATGAAAGTGGAAGGCGACCTCGGCGCTATCCTTCAGAGCGCTCTTAAGGACTCAGACTCCATGTTTAATAACGACGGCAAAACTGTTTCCGACAGATACGGTTATGAAGAAAAGACCGTTATAAAAAACTGGTGGGCAGCGCTAAGCAGCATTGAAAAAGGGCTTAAGAAAGACAAGCTCGTTGCAGATGCTAAAGTAGTCTCCAAAGTAATTAAAAAGGGCGTGGAACCCGGCTACAATTTTTACAAGATTGATTCAAACAAGGTGGTGGACCATGCCGGCATGATGTCCGGACTTCTCATATTCTATGTTGCTTATACCATGTGGTGGGGCTATGCCATATTTTATATGTTCGATGGATTGGGTCTCAGCATGAAAAAAGCAAAAGTGAAAAAGGAGGCGTAGATAATGAAAGTACTGGTGCCGGTAGATGGGTCTAAATGTTCGTTAGAAGGCTTGAATGTTGCGATAGATTATGCAAAGACAAAAAATGCGAAGATATGTCTTATTAATGTGGTTCCGGTTATTGAGGGTATAGACCTTGAGATCAGTCCGTCAGAGAAGGATTCGCTGAAAGATAAACTGGCAAAACGCGCAGACTATATAGTCCAGCAGGCCTGCGGCAGATTGGCAAACGAAGACATAATAGCTACCTGCAGGGAAATTGTCGCTTCGACTTCCGTACCCGATGCGATTATAGATTATGCCGAGCACGAGAAAATAGACCTCATTATAATAGGCAGCCGGGGACTGAGCCCTTCTTCAAGGTTTAAGATGGGAAGTGTAGCGTCAAAGGTTGTAAGGCATAGTCCGTGCTCTGTGTATGTGGTGAAGATGCCGTGTTAAAATAAGTCTATTTAAATAGAGTCTGTTTATAAACTCTGTTCGTCTGTATGTCATTTAAGCCGGAATCCAGTTTTATTAATAAGTTCTGGATACCCGATTACAGACTTCGGGTATGACAAAAAAATGGCAGTTTATAAACAGACACTAAATAAAGATTGCGCAATATTTGTGTAAGGGCGGGTTTGAAACCCGCCCCTACAATATTTACAGGTAAAACAATGGCAAGATATAGAAAAATATTGGTGGCGGTTGACGGCTCGGATTCGAGCAAGAACGCTTTCCGCCAGGCTTGCAAGATAGTGCATGATGACAAGAGCTGGATAACCGCTCTCACAACGCTCCCCCTTTATCAGGACCAGTTTGACGTCCTCAGTATGAAAGAGAAGGTCAGTCAGAGATTGAAAGAAGAAGGAGAGAATATCCTTTCAGATATTAAAACAATTTCAAATGAAGAAGACGTCTACTTGAGAACAAGGATCGAAGAAGGTTCCCCTTTCCAGACCATTGTAGATATTGCGGATGAGGGCGGATACGATCTGATAGTTATGGGCCGGCATGGAATGAAGCGTCTCGATAAGACCCCTATCGGAAGCGTAACAGCCCGCGTAATAGGACACAGCAATAGTGATGTCCTTGTTGTTCCATTAAATACTTCCATTGGCTGGGGGAATATACTGCTTCCAACCGACGGTTCAAAATATTGCAGGGCCGCTACTGAGAAGGCTATAGATCTCACAAAGTCTTACGATGGCCGGTTGAACGTTATTTCCGTTGTTGATGTTACAGAAGAATTTCAGACAGAGGCGCCTGGAATTGTTGAAAAACTTGTTCATGAGGCCAAGAAAATTGTAAATGATATCAAAATAAGTGCAGGAGCTCATGGAGTTAAGGCAGAGACTTTCGTAAAAGAAGGTGATACATATAGGATTATTACAGAATTTTCAGAAAAAGAGAACGTCAATGTTATTGTTATGGGCAGTCACGGCAGGACCGGAATACGAAGGTTACTTATGGGGAGCATTACCGAGAAGGTCATAGGCTACTCTCCCTGCCCTGTACTGATAGTAAAATCCTGATTTAAAACAAATCTATAAACTGGTAACATAACGGAAGAAATAAAATTTGAAGGATAAAACTTTCACTTCCACTATCAAGAATCTGACGACTTTTCTTAAAGACAGACTTTATCCTTTTAATATAAAGTCGGTCCTGATTTTATGTGGATTCATAATCCCCCCTGTACTTCTGTTCAGTGTAATAATACTTTCATGGATGTCCTCCGTCAAAGTTAAAGAAGTTGTTACAAATGATTTCAACCAGCAGCAGCTGGTTCTCGCCCGGCATACAGCCCAGCAGATAGAAAACAGCCTGAATCTCTTAAAAAAAGGATTGTCCCGGCTAAGCCTGTCGCCGTCCATTCAATATTTTGAAAAAGTTTCAATAGGAAACAGGATGGAGATCACTTTCTCAAGCATCCGGGAGGAAGGGCTGTTAGAGATAAAATATATTGAATTTGTAAAACCACTGGCTCATATATTGGATAACAGCGGTTACCATACTGCCAAAACACATCCCGCTGACCACCTTTATCTGAAATGGGCAAGCGATAAAAGTAATATTGGAAATATTTTGATCAGTGATGTTTCTTCCGTACCGATAGAAGATAATCCAGATAACCCTGCTTTTATGAAGGAAAGCGATGGTGAATTACTTACCATGAAAATGGTGATACCGGTCTGGCAGGTCTCTGTTGATGAGGCTCATCCGTTAGCAACCGGCAAATTCTCCGGCGCTATAGTGTTTGTTATAGATGTTACTGCACTCATAAAGAAAGTGACAAAGGACATAAGATCAGGCAAAACAGGCTATGGCTGGGTTATTGATAAGAATGGGACTTTTCTGTATCATCCTGAAAAAGAATTTATAGGCAAAAATGCATTTGCAGTCCGCAAGGAAAGAAAGCCGGCAATATCCTTCTCAAGGATTAACGAAATTCAGAGAGAAAAGATGTTAAAAGGAGAAATGGGAACAAGCTGGTACATATCGGGATGGCATAGAGGGAAAGAGGGCGAAATGAAAAAACTGATCGCCTATGCGCCTATTCAATTAGAAGATAACCCTGCAACTCTCATCTGGTCTGTGGCCATAGTGGCGCCGATAAGCGAAGTCGAAGGCGCAATTCATGATATACAGAGCAGGCAATTTCTTATGGAAGGAGTTGTTATTTTTACGATGCTGCTGGGAGGTTTTCTAATAATAAGTTTAATAGTTATCTGGTCGAGTTCTTTGAATGAAGAGGTCAAAAAGAAGACAAGCGAATTAATAAAATCAGAAAACCAGTACAGGCTTCTTATTGAGAATGCAAATGACATCATATTCACGGTAAACCGCGACGGTAACATAATGTCAATAAATAAGGCAGGCAGTACATTCTTTAAAAGGCCCAAAGAGACTCTTACAAACCGTAATATCGGCGAGATATGTTTCAATGAAGACAGCGCTTCCATGCAATTTATCGCCATTGACGAAGTGTTTAACACAGGGAAAAATCAGCAGATAATCTACTCTGTCATTATCGATGATAATGAATACTGGCTCAGTACGAACTTCAGCGGTCTTCTTGATGAACAGAAAAATATCTTTGCCGTTCTTGCGATCGCAAGGGATATTACACACATAAAAAAAATGGAAGAGCAGATGTTCTACACGGAGAAATTAGCTTCAGTAGGTACACTTGCCGCCGGAGTAGCGCATGAAATAAACAACCCGCTTGCTATAATTCTCGGCTTTACAGATCTTCTATTGGAAAAAACGCCTCCAGACTCTGAACTGTCCGATATTCTTAAGACCATTGAAAAGCAGGGTACCAATGCTAAAAGGGTTGTTGAAAACCTTCTGAGCTTTACGCGTTTTTCCGAGAATAAAGAGGAAAACGTAAATATAAATGAAAATATTAATTCTGTTCTTTCAGTTGTAGGCAATACGGCATCACTTCACAAGATCACTCTCGTTAAAAGTCTGTCAGAAACACTGCCGCCCGTTAAGGGACACGCTGGCGAATTGCAACAGGTCTTCTTTAATATAATAAACAACGCCATATCCGCCATGAAATTTGGCGGAACCCTTACAATAGTCACAAAACATACAGACCCTGAAAACAGCGTTGAAATAAAAATCTCGGATACCGGCTGTGGTATCAGGAAAGAACACAGGACGAGGATATTCGACCCCCTGTTTACTACAAAGAAGGTGGGCGAAGGCACGGGACTGGGCCTGTTTGTTTCGTATGGTATTATATCCAAACACGGCGGAAACATCACCTTTGATACAAAGATAGAAGAAGAATCCATAGATACAGGAACAACATTTAAAATAACTTTACCGGCAGTGAAACAGTGAACAGTCGTTAGTGAACAGTGAATAGTTATGGAAAACAAGATAATTAATTTCAAAGATCTGAAAATTTGGCAAAAATCAATGGAGTTAACAAAAGTGGTTTACTTCTCTACGGATACTTTTCCCTCTAAGGAAACATTTGGTATTGTCAGCCAAATGAGAAGAGCTGCCGTA
The DNA here is from genome assembly GCA_020057065.1 of Thermodesulfovibrionia bacterium. Classification (GTDB taxonomy): domain Bacteria; phylum Nitrospirota; class Thermodesulfovibrionia; order UBA6902; family UBA6902; genus SURF-23. Next base: position 3,564 of record JAGVGM010000121.1, on the reverse strand, counting down.
TCAATTCCTTCAAACATAGCCGAGGGGTTTATGAGAAGATATAACAAAGAGTATAAACAATTTTTGCATATTGCTCTTGGATCACTGGCAGAATTGGAAACGCAGATTATTCTTTCTGAACAGTTGAATTTTTTAAAAAACAAGCAAAGTGAGAGTATTCAATCTAATATTAATGAAGTAAACAAAATGATTATGGGACTGATTAAATGCCTATAAAGACAGTGCATAGTGGATAGTATTTAGTAAATAGTAAGAGACCATTTTTTAACTATTCACTGAATACTGTTCACTATTCACTGAAAATATTGGAGGAAATTATGCCTGAGAAATTATTAATAGTTGACGATGAACCTGATATGTTGAAGTTATTGAGCATGATCATAAAAGAAAAAACTTCTTATCACGCTGTAACTACAAACAATCCTCTTGAAGCCCTGGAACTGGTAAAACAGGGCGGTTTTAATCTTGTAATTGCGGACCTAAAAATGCCGGGGCTTGACGGAATAGAGCTCCTTGATGCCATCAGACAGGTTGATAAAGATATCCCTGTCATAATAATAACTGCATTCGGAACGGTTGAATCTGCAATAGAGACCATGGGTAAAGGGGGGTTCGACTTTATCACAAAGCCGTTCAAAAAAGAGCAGATACTTTTCACAATAGACAAGGCGCTGAAGTGGTCTGAAATGCAAAAAGAAAATAAGATGCTGAAAGAACGGTTGAAGGCAGTGGATAGTGAAAAGTGAATTGTCGTTAGTGAACAGCGAAAAAAATCGATAGAAATTTATCATTAATATTTAATATCTTTAATCCCGTTTCAGTACCTTTTTTTCTTGACATCACCATGGTCATTCTTCATAATAAACCCGTGGGTATGCATGAGAGATATTTAGCATGTCCATTAATACACAATTCCTGTAGAAACAGATAAAAAGTTGAGAATAATATAGCACAGTGTCCCCTATTACTTAATGACAAATTGTGGGATATTGAATATTAAACATTCAAGGTAATATCTGTTATGTTTTAAAAATGAAATATCATGATTCCAATAGGGCAATCTCATTAACCGAATTCTTTGCCCTTGTGAATTAAAAGGGGGAGGTATGATCACAATAATAATTTTCGCTATGTTCACACTGCTCTATATAGTCATTGGCTTGAAAGTAAAACAATGGGAAGTTATCACAACACTCGGCTTTCCAACCGAAACACCAGAAGGCTATTTGAAAAAACCCAGCAGTTACAATTTAGTTAGAACAAGTTGTTTTGTTATTGCCTTACTTTCTGTTGTCATCTCTCCCTACAGATATTCGGCTACTTTGGGTTTTCCTATACTTGGGTTATTGTGGTTTTTTGTAAATAATAGAGGCATTAACCGGGGTATAAAAGAATACCGCAGAGTAATGAAAGAAACTGTTGATTATAATGAGGCAAATCCCTCCGAGGACGGTGGCGAGTTTTATGAGCACGCAAAGAGATCTCTTAAAATCAATGATGATCAAATCTATGAACTGTATAAAGAAAAGATAAAACTTCAAAGCGCACTTCAAAAATAAATGAATAAACACTTAGTCGTGATTATAGTACTCGGGTTATTGTATTTATTTAACGCTATCTATAGCTTTTTGCCCGAAGAGAAAATTAAAAAGTATAGGTACGTGGCAATACTTATAGCATTAATATTAGTAGGCCATTTTTTCTATAGTGAAATATTGAAATACATAAATTATTCTTATGCACTAATTTCGGAGAATGGCGAAGTTATTGAAGAGAAAAATTTTAACTATGAAATTATATTTAAAGATGATGATTCACCGGAATACATTATTGTGGGTCTATCCAATCCCAAGAATTTAACTTTACAGCCATTCGAAGCTGTAAGTTCTGAATTCACTGAGACAAACGAAGGCGTTAAAATACGTTTTATAGCTACTGGTTGGGGAAATCCTGTAGTGACTTCAAAATTTAAAATTGAATTATTTAAATAGCTAATCATATTGCAGAAGAAACAAAGAAAACATAACACCAGATGGACGTGAACGAGTACCACAGGACACTTTTTCGGCTGACGATGTTTTCAGTCTGCAAACTGTCTTTTTCTTTACTCATGCACTCGTCAGTCATAAGGGCTACTAAATCATTAAGCATATGCCAGATACAATTTTAGAAAGGGAGGGATAGGAAATGGGGAAAAAGCAATCAAAAGGAAAATGCTTCCTTTGCAATTCTATAGTTGCTAAAGCAGGGATGCCAAAGCATCTCCAGTCGTGCTTACAAAAAAACGTGATTTCTGAGAAAATATTAGACGACAATCGAAAACCTCAAAAAGAAAAAAAGTTTTTCCATATCTTGGTTGAAGGATATAATTACCCTGAGTATTGGATGCATCTCAAAATATCAGATGATGCAAGGCTTAAAGATTTAGATGATTTCCTCAGAGGTATTTGGTTGGAGTGTTGTGGGCATTTGAGCGCATTTAAAATTCAAGGAACAAGCTACTCATCATCTCCAATAACAGAATACGATGAAAAAAGTATGAGTAGAAAATTGGGGGATATTCTTGGTCAAGGCATAAAGTTTTCCCATGAGTATGACTTCGGTACTACTACTCAGCTTGCCCTGAAAGTAGTATCAGAAAGAGAAGCCATAATAATAGGTAAAACTATTCATCTTTTAGCAAGAAATGAACCGCCATCAATCACGTGCAACAACTGCAAAAACATAGCTACACATGTATGTGTTCAGTGTAACTATTCTGAAAAGGGATGGCTTTGTGATAAATGTTCTCATGAGCACGACTGCGGTGAAGATATGTTACTCCCAGTAGTGAATTCACCACGAGTTGGAATGTGCGGATACGCAGGATAGCTACGGATGAAAACATAACCCAGTCAGTGCAGTGAAATCGAACCATACTACACTTTTTTAGCCGGTGATTGTTTGAGAACTGCAAATCAGCTTTTTGCATTTTAATGAGCTTTATTTGTTCGATTCATTGAGTTTACGTTGGGCATATAATTTACAATTGATAATAGCATGAGTTCCATGCTAACATGAATTAGTGATTCAGTCATTTAAAGACAAGGGAACGGAAGATATTTTCAACGGCAAAAATTCTAAAGATTCAAGAAAAACGTGCCCGCAATCGTTATGGAAGATTGCATCAAGGAAATTGGATCAACTTGATTCTGTAAAACATCTTAACGAACTGCGCGTTCCCCCAAATAATAAATTGGAAGCACTAACAAGAGATAGGAAAGGACAATGTAGTATAAGGATAAATGATCAATATCGTGTATGTTTTACATGGCATGAATCCGGACCGGAAAAGGTAGAGATTACGGATTATCATTAATAGAAATTAAGATATTTTATGGAGGTAAATATGGTTCGTATACCAACACATAGAGAGCCAACCCATCCCGGGGAGATGCTCCTTGAAGAATTTTTAATTCCTATGGGGATCACCCAGCGGGAATTAGCAAAGGAAATTCATGTCCCCTACCAGAGGATTAATGAAATTATCAATAAACGTCGTGGCGTAACACCCAGTACAGCTTT